>JANYCO010000711.1 GCA_025360235.1 Cytophagales bacterium | reverse complement strand
TGATGAAAAAATGTTTTAAAGATAAAATGGATTCAGAAGCCTGGCAGAAAAAATTGAAGGAGATGATTCCGTCTTATGGACAATCTTTGATTAAGGATGCAGAGCTTTGTGAGAAGGTGAGGGAGAGGACTAGTAGGGTATTAAGGCTGAAAAGGTAATTTACTTTTTTAATGCCGGTAATAAAACAAAAAAAGAGGTTGCAATTATTGCAATCTCTTTTTCATTGGTATTTTATAAAAATCAGTTACCTCAAAATATAAATCTTTCCGAAATCCTTTTTGAAAGAATGGTCTCCTGCAGTATCACGGTGCTCAAAGTTGTCTCCTTTGTTTTTGATGATGACACGATAGAGATAAACTCCGTTAGCAAGTTTGTCTCCAAACTCATCCGTACCGTTCCATGCATATTCTGATTTATTATTACCGATATGGATATGACCTAATTGTTCTTTCGTAATTTCTCTTACTACTTTTCCAGTCACGGTCATAATCTGAATTTTCAGATCGTCTGGAATATATCGCCCACTAAGGGTAAATACAAACCTTGTGCTTGTTGAGAATGGATTTGGATAGGGATAGAAATTGGAAATGGTAGAAGCATTTTCCACATGGAAGGTCACTTTATAAAGCTGCCCCGATACATTGCCATTCACATCATGTCCTTGCACTGTGATGGTGTAGTCGCCATCTTTAAGGTTCTTTGGATGGTAGGTAATCGTAAAAGTATTAGATGCACCAGGTGATTGACCAAATTGAACAACATCCTGATCATTTGAAGTTATAGGCACGTCTGTATTTGATCCTGGTTTTCTAAAGAAGATCTTTATGTCATTGGGATCATTAATTACAAGATGTTTACTATTGTCATTTAGCGTCACAGTAATCATAGGGCTGGGAGAGACCATATCTCCGTCCATAATATGGACCCCATCAAAAGTTACGTCAATTACAGGAGGAATCTTATCTTTAATTACATCGAAAAAGGTTTCGATTACATTATTGGAATAATATTCCTCCGGCTGTGTAAATGGTTTTCCATCCGGATTGACGAAGGTCCGCATCGTTACTTTTCCGGAGAGTCCTTTTGTATCCAGACAATAACTGAACTGAAAGGATTTACCAGGATTGAGACTGTCTTTATGGACGATATAGCTGGTATCTTTAATAAGTACACCACTGGCACCCTTTGCGGTAATATTTACCCAAAGAGAATCGCCAAAGGAGAGATCGGCAATGTTGTCAAACTCATATGGGATGCACACTTTAGCACCTTCATCTTTAGCGGGAATAGTATAATTATCAAGACCTACAGCATAAGGGTTCATACTTCCTTCCGGTGATTTATGATAGATTACCTGCCATCTGTCAAGTTGCGGAGGGTTTAGTGCTGCGGAGGAATCGTAGACCATGCAAAGTAATTTTATATAAGGATATACTTTAGCGTCAATCTGCGGTTGCAGATCAAAGGTATCAATTCCTGAGGTGTTTTTTACAAAATTAAAATTGACAGCAAGGGTATCTACAGTTCCATCAAGTTTCTCACCCAATATTTTGAAAACATGTTGGTCCTGACCAGCTGAATACATTCTCTGATAAAAAGTACCCCATTGAGTAGAAGGCCCTATTCTGGTGGAAAGGATGTATCCATTATTATAGGTACCTGTTATGTTTGAATCTAATGATAAATTGGTATTAACATTATAAGAGTATTTTTCAACTATCGGAGCAGCCGCTCCTTTTTGTGCAATTAAAATATATGGTTGGTAATCATTCATTGTTGCAATTTTTGTAGCAGCAAAATTTGTAGCCAAATAATTTTTCAGAGAGACCGGCCATCCATCATAACCGGCATTTCCACTGGTTCCCAATACTATATAATCTCCTGCAGGTATTAGATTCAACCAGGTTTGAAAAGCAGCGTAGCCTGGATAGCCACCTGGAGAAGTGCTATATTTAGTGATAAATCTATTTAGAACCGTTTTAGGCCAACGACCACAAGTATAAGGAAATCCTGAAAGACCAGGAATGGAATTATATTCTAATGTATTTTTATTTAAAGTCATGGCATAAATACCATCTACTTTATTAGCAATTCTTGCATCATCACATGGTTCCCATAAATATCCCGGGAAAATTAAATTATTGTCACCAATTTTAAAATTCGTATGCTCTGTGGGATCACTACCATTTCCATCACCAAAGATATCCAGTGTTATTGGAATAGAAACGCCTGAGAATTTCCAGGTACTATCAGCCAGATCCATGTATACTTTGCTTTGTACATCGTTCATAAATTGAGGTGCTTCACTTTGAGACCAACCATCAGGACTGTCTTTTATATAAATAAAAGAACTAATACCCCATGTAGTATCTTCACCGGGAGCAATATCTTTGTACCTTACCCGCCAGTAGTAGACCGTACTGTCTTTATTATTGTCTGTTAGAAGGGAAATTTTAGGCCATTTTACTAAGGATCCGGAATGAACAACGCCAGTCTGTTTTACAGAAGACCCTGAAGTAAATAGATAATTGGTATCAAGCTCAAAACGGTAGTCTCTTGGTTGGATTAGTAAATTTGCTGATTGTGCCACAAAAGTAATTGGCTGATCGTGTACAATACTATATTCTTTTGGGAAGAGACAGGTTACGGCACTCAAAGACATGAAGTAATCCAACTCTGCGCTATTATTATTTTTCCTCATCTCTTTAAATGCATAACTATTATTTAAATTTACATCAATAGTAAATTTATTTAATCCATAGAACGTTCCTTTATTTCCTCTAATCACAAAGTAGACAGTATCAATGAATCCAACAGGAGGATAGAATACTTCAGGAAAAACGGTCAACTTTCCATTTACATTTCTTGTAACTTTTATGGAAAATACGGTGTCCTTATAAGTACCAAAATTTTTGATCGGAATTCCTATTTTAAAAGAATCGGTGGAGGCCGTTACTTTTTTTGAATCAAAAGATTTTATAAAACATTTTAATTCCGGTTTGTCTTTACGCGCAGGATTATCATTGTCTCCGGAAATTTCATAGTCAGGCAATACAGGAGAATACATTTTTACTTGTGGGTCTCCGTGAAGATTTACCTGCATAGAGGTTTGGAAGTCGATACCAGTGTTGTTATTGAGCACAGATTGCATCGCCTTTCCTGCTGATTTGTTGCGAAGTGTATCTGTATCGTACAAAGCCCTGTACATTGCAGAACAATAATTATCCAAAGGAGAAGTATAACCAATATCAGAGGCTCCCAGAACCAAAATTGCTCCTTTATCTGCCGTATTAATCCAATCTTCTGCTAAAGAGTAATCCAAATAAACCGCTGCCGATTCACAACCGTTGATAATTAACATTGGGTATTTCCCTTTATTATTATAACCAAATATTGGTTTGGAAACAAGACCGATATCCAATTCAGTCACAAAATAAGCGGAGTGACCAAAGAAGGTAACCATGTTTAATCCACCGTTTACATCATCTGCTATCTGAGCATTATCTACTGCACCAGTATTTGGGTCTTTTTGATAGGTTTTAGTAACCTTGCCTCTGAATAGTGAATTTTCTACAATGGCTCTATATCCCTCAACGTAGTTGTGAAATAAGGTTCTTTGGCCTGCATCGGCACCTCCTGATAAATGTATTAATTGTTTTCTCCAAAGTAAATTAGAATCCAGTAATTCATGTTCTTTTACTTTATTCAAATAATTATCAATAATACCACCATTTCTTGCAGAGAGTCTTCCTACTGCCATACTTGGTTTGTAATACCCTCCTATATTTTTCATTACAAATAAAATATCAGATGGAGGAGAACCTGCCGGAGGAATAAGATTTTCAACCTGAACAGCAGGATCACTATTATTGATGTAATAAGATGGATCTTTTCTGTAATAAATGCCGTTAGACCTTGCATAGTTCAGGTCTATACCTTTTCCAATTATAAACAAGTTTTTTACTTTTGTATTAAAGGCTGTCTGGTAGGTTCCAAAATTCATTATGGCTACCGGAGTAAATTCACCGTAGCCAAATTGATTATATATTTTTTCAACATCAAACACAGTGGTATTGTGTGA
>JANYCO010000699.1 GCA_025360235.1 Cytophagales bacterium | reverse complement strand
AAATTTTATTAGGTTGAATTTTTTGCATAAGATAAGAACCTAAAAATCTACCTATCATTGCAAAGAACATATATAAACTCACAAAGAATGCTGCATTCTTTTCAGTAATAACCTTACCTACTTTCACATTGACAGACAATTCAAAAATTTCAATCTTTATATCATCAATTTTTAAAAACTGCATATAACGAATAATAAAACTTCCTATCCCAACCTCTGCACCAACATATAAAAATATTGCAGCAACGCCCATAACAAGATGTTTATATTGCAAAACACTAGTTCCTCCTTCAGCACTTTTAGACAAATCTTCTTCTTCTATTAAATCATCTGCAATTTTCGGAAGATTTGAAAAATAAATTAGAGCTGCCACCGCCAAAAAAACACCAGCTAACCCTATGTATGGAACAATTACCATCGAGGCTTCTGAAAGACGGTAAGCATCCATTTGCTCTGGCGTAAATGTTTTTAACTCTTCTGCGGTCTTCTCAACTTCTGCAAGTATTAATCGTGCTCCAATGAAAGGACCAGCTGTTGCTCCCAAAGAATTAAAAGCTTGAGCCAAATTTAACCTACTTGATGCTGTAGCTGGATTTCCTAAAACAGAAACATATGGATTTGCAGCTACCTGTAAAAAAGATATTCCACCAGCAATTACAAATAATGCAAATAAAAACATGCCATACATTCTTGTTGATGCTGCTGGTACAAATAATAAAGCCCCAGCTGCGCAAGCAATGAGTCCAATAAGAATCCCATTTTTATACCCAACTTTCTTAATGACTTTACCAGCTGGTAATGACAAAAGGAAATAGCCCATAAAAAAGGCTGATTGGACTAATGAAGATTGGAAATCTGTTAAATCACAAGCTTTCTTTAAATGGGGGATTAATATGTCGTTCAAATTTGTAGCTACTGCCCACATAAAGAACAACGTTGTAACTACTGTCAAAGGAACAGTATAATTTTTATTGGGATCATAATTCGCAGATAAATTTTGCGACGTCGAAGAAACTCCTGCCATGTTTATTATTTAATTATTTATGAAAAACGTTTACTTTGTATGATTTTTATATAATAAAATCAGGCTAATTTAATATTTATGCCCTTATCTCCATAATATGAAGGGAAATAATTTTGGCCTTAAAAAAACAAGTACTTAGCCCATTCGACTAAGTACTTGTAGATTAATTCAATAGAGCAATTATTTTTATTTTCTAACGATAAACTTCCTGTAAAACAAGCTCCTCTGAATGGGTCATTTCCTGCACATATTGCATTAACTGTGGGAAAATCTCTTCAAAATCAGTTTTGAAATCGTTGTAATTATTGATCAAATCTTCCAATGAATACTCCAGATTAGTTTGGAAAGTATCTCTTCTGGTGATTTCTCTCATGAAATTATGAATCCCTTGCACACTGGAATAGTTCACCAACCAATTGTCATGAATCATTACCGAAATAAGTTTTCTCAACTTATAAGGAAGGATTCCATGATTTTCCTCTATGAAGGAATAGCTTTCTTTAGCAAAATTCTCTAACGAATCGTTTGAATATTTATTCCAGTTGGCGGCTAGAAAGTGATCGTAGAAAATATCGATGATTTTGGAAGAATGTTTTGAATATTTTGGATTCAATTTCATCCTACTTCTTTCGTACACAGGATGATCCTTCACGAAATTGCTGATTTTTTTATTCAACTCAATGCCATCAATAATGTTTTGAGTGTACTTATCGAAATTAGAAGTCCTTACAATTTCTCCTATTAGGCAACCAAGCATTTTTTCTCCCAGTTTTCTCGACAGATAAAGATTTACTAAATGGTTCATAAATTTGTTGGTTAAAACTGTTTAATTTTCAATTAGAATTTATAGCGAACGAAGGCTTCCATTGCAGAGTATTCTGCAAGACCTAGTTTATTATACAACTCAGCGGTAGCTTTGTTTCTCTCTTCAGCTCTCTGCCAGAATTCTCTGGAGTCAGATCCTTGAAATACTACCCCGTCTTTTTGTGATTGATGTTTCCAGATCCCGAATCTTTTCTTCAACACCTGATCAGGACTCATTGGTACTGCCATCTCAATTTCATGAATATCCCACTCTGCCCATGCTCCTCTGTACAACCATACCCAACAATCGTTCATGAATGATTTTCCTTTTAATCGTTTCAATGCTTCAAATACAATGTCCAAACAAACTTTGTGTGTACCATGTGGATCGGCAAGATCACCTGCCGCAAATATTTGATGTGGTTTTATTTTTTCGATCAACTCCATGGTGATACGAATGTCTTCTTCTCCCAGAGGATTTTTCTGAACTTTCCCTGTTTCATAAAAAGGTAGATTCTGGAAGTGTGCATTTTTCTCACCGTTTCCTACGAAACGACAGGTAGCTTTCGCCTCTCCTACTCTGATCAGCCCTTTGATGTAACGTACTTCAGGAATATCTACTTCTGATGTTTTTTTGTTTTTTATGAAGTCAATCGCTTTTTGATAAATGCTGTTTGCTTCTTTATTACTGATACCAAATTTATCGTTGTACTCGCAAACAAAACCAGCGAAACTAAGTGCTTCATCGTCAGTAACAGCTATGTTTCCAGAAGTCTGATACGCCACGTGTACATCATGTCCCTGGTCTTGCAGACGTTGGAAAGTTCCTCCCATAGAGATGATATCATCATCAGGATGAGGTGAAAATATGATAACTCTTTTACTTGCAGGAGTAGCTCTTTCAGGACGAGTACTGTCGTCTGCGTTTGGTTTTCCACCCGGCCATCCGGTGATACTGCGTTGTAAATCATTAAATACAATTATGTTTACATCGTATGCGTTTCCGTGTTGAGCAAGCAAATCGCTCATCCCGTTATCGTTGTAATCTTTATTGGTAAGTTTAAGAATTGGTTTGTTCAGGTGTAATGACAACTGACAAACAGCTTTCTTAATCATGTTTTTATCCCAAGCCACACTGTCGACAAGCCAAGGAGTATTTACTCTGGTAAGTTCTGTAGCACAAGCTTCGTCTATTACGAAAGTTGTGTTTGCATGATTTTGTAAGAAGGATGCAGGTACATGGTCTGTAATCGCACCTTCTACAGCAGTCTTTACAATTTTCGCTTTGCTTTCACCCCAAGCCATCAAGATAATTCTCTTGGATTGCATGATGGTGCTTACTCCCATGGTGATGGCTTTTTTCGGAACATTGGTTAGTCCCTGAAACTCACCTGCAGCGGCAGCTCTTGTAGAATGATCTAGTGCGATAATTCTTGTTCTGGAGTTTAAAAGCGAACCAGGCTCGTTGAACCCGATATGTCCGTTTCCTCCTATACCTAATAATTGCAAATCCATTCCACCAAATTCTTCGATCTTAGCATCGTACTCTTTGCAGAAGGCTGGTACTTCTTCAAGTTTTAATGTACCGTCTGGTATGTGATAATTTTCTCTTGGAATGTCTACGTGATTGAAAAGTTGTTCTTCCATGAAGCGAACATAGCTTTGAAGTGCATCCGGCTCCATTGGAAAGTATTCGTCAAGGTTGAAGGTAACCACATTCTTAAAACTCAACCCTTCTTCTCTGTGTAATCTAATTAACTCCACATATACTTTCTTAGGAGTAGAACCAGTAGCCAATCCTAACACACATGGCTTCAATTCTTTTTGTTTACTTTTAATCAACTCGGCTATCTCTCTTGCAATTGCTTTAGAGCCTTCCTCTGAAGTTGAAAATATTTCGGTGGAAATTTTTTCAAACCTATTCACCGCTAATGACGGTTCAGAACTAAGTGCACTTTTAATCATAATCATCTTTTAATCAGTTGTATTTAAAAATTTTATATAATTTTTTTAATAACCTATTATATAATTTATTTTATACGACTATATAGCCTAAAAAGGTTTCTACTTCTTGTTTTAGTCTATATTGAGTATTTTTAGTCATTGTTTGAATTCTTGCTTTTTAATAATCTGAAGGCTATTTCCTTGCTTTCACTATCAAATTAATATTTCGCTATCAACTCCAACAATCTAACTCTATATATTTTTGGTTTTGCTTTTTTCGGTAACGTTAAAATTACCATTATAATTGCGCTTTAATATTGGTAAAAAACCTCATTATTTTAAAAAATTGACCATTTTTATATTATAAATTACTTATTAATACCCATCGAAAAAAAATTGTATTTATTGATAAATTCGTATAATAATATAGGCATAAGAATTGGTTATGAACCGACCAGAAATTGAGTAATTATCACCAAAAAAGATACTCCTTAAAATGGGACTTTACTTATAAATAAAGTCCCATTTTAAGGAGTATCTCTAACTAAAAACTAGCTTTTTAAGGCTACCAATGCTCCATTAACAATCTCATCGACTACTGCAGGATCCAATAAAGTGGAAGTATCTCCCAAATTTGAAACATCGCCCTCCGCTATCTTTCTCAAAATCCTTCTCATGATCTTCCCTGACCTGGTTTTTGGCAAACCACTCACGATCTGTATTTTATCAGGTTTAGCGATTGGACCAATGATTTTATTGACTACAGCGGTAATCTCGGTTCTTAAAACCTCATCCGTTTTGCCTTTTTTATCACAGATTACGAAAGCATAAATACCTTGTCCTTTGATATCATGAGGATACCCAACCACAGCGGACTCAATTACAAAATCATGTTCGTTGATGGCGCTTTCTACTTCAGCGGTGCCCATTCTATGTCCTGAAACGTTGATAACATCGTCTACTCTGCCCAGGATTCTGTAATAACCCTCTTCGTCTCTCTTGCAACCATCGCCAGTGAAGTACATGTTTTTGTAAGTAGAAAAATAAGTCTGGATACATCTTTCATGATCACCATAAGTGGTGCGGATGATAGAAGGCCAGGGGAATTTAATACATAAATTCCCTTCTACTCCATTTCCTTTCAGTTCATTGCCTTCGCTATCTACCAATATTGGCTGCACTCCAGGAAGTGGAAGTGTAGCATAAGAAGGTTTTGTTGGTGTAATTCCTGCCAAAGGCGAGATTAGAATACCTCCTGTTTCTGTTTGCCACCAGGTATCTACGATAGGGCATTTTCCTTTACCAATATTATCGTTGTACCAGTGCCAAGCTTCTTCGTTGATTGGCTCTCCTACAGAACCAAGAACTTTCAACGAATCTAATTTGTATGGTTTCAATGGATCTAAGCCAAATCCCATAAGCGAACGAATAGCAGTAGGTGCAGTATAGAAATGTGTTACTTTATGTTTATCAATCACCTGCCAGAATCTTCCTGAATCAGGATAAGTTGGCACTCCTTCAAATACAATAGTCGTACTCCCTGAAAGCAAAGGGCCATAAGTAAGATAAGAGTGGCCTGTGATCCAGCCGATATCCGCGGTACACCAGTAGATGCTGTTTTCTTCTGTCTGAAATACGTTGCGGAAAGAATAATCAACATAGACCATATAACCACCGATAGTATGCAAAACACCTTTAGGTTTGCCGGTAGAACCAGAGGTATAAAGTATAAACAAAGGATCTTCGGAGTCCATTTCTTCTGCTGCACATTGGTCGTTTACTTTGGCTATTTCATCGTGCCACCAAGTATCACGACCAGCTACCATTTTTTGCTCTTCGCCTGTTCTTTTTAAAACGATTACATTTTTAACAGCGGGGCAATTTACGATGGCCTCGTCTACAATTTTTTTCACGCCTATCGCTTTTGCTCCACGATACGAACCGTCGGAAGTTACGACAATAGTCATTTCAGAATCGTTGATCCTATCCGCCAACGCACTTGCTGAGAACCCAGCGAATACTACAGAGTGCACTGCTCCTATTCTTGCACAAGCTAGCAAGGCAATCATAAGTTCAGGTACCATTGGCATGTATAAACATACTCGGTCACCTTTTTTTACGCCTTTGCTTTTCAATACGTTTGCAAACTGACAAACTTTACTGTGCAATTCTTTGTACGTTAATTTTATTTCTTTATCGTTGATCTCGTTTGGCTCCCAGATAGCAGCTACCTGATTTCCACGAGTGGCAAGATGCCTGTCGAGACAATTTTCGGTAATGTTTAGTTTACCACCGATAAACCATTTTGATTCACCTTTTTCAAAATTCCAATCAAGAACTTTGTCCCATTTTTTCTTCCAGGTAAAATGAGATGCCTTTTCTGCCCAGAATTCTTCAGGCTTTTCGACGCTAAACTGGTATTCCTTTTTATACTCTTCAAATGTTCTGATTCTGTTTGACATAGAACTTCAGGGTTAGTTAAATTATTAGTTAGTTATACTTTTATGAAAATTTTCTTTTTATACATTAAAACAATCGGCAGTGCAATCAGGGAAACAAAAAGCAGTGCGAATAGTAAAGACAGTAGTCTTGGATCTATCCAGCCAGTATTCAGTGACTGGAAAATTATTTCTTTTAAACTTGTTTCAGTACCATTATAAGAAATTTTTACTGAATATAATAATATTGCAGTCAATTCTGCCATCATATAAGAAACTATCGCATTTGAACCAAATGCGAGAAAGATATCAGGATACTTTTTACTTCCATTTATGTCAACAAACCAGTATATAACGGACAATACATTAATTGCAATTCCGGAAGTATACAATACAAAAGAGCTTGTCCATAAACTTTTATTGATCGGGAAAATAAGATCCAAAGCCAATCCTGCAAGGATCAAAAGATTTGCAGCGACAAACATTTTGATAAGTTTATCTTTTTTATCTTGATCTGTTCGCAGCCATGTACCTGTCAAAACACCTATTAAACCGGAAGCTGTAGCGGGTAAAGTACTTAAGAGGCCTTCCGGATCCCATACTTTAGCCTGGCTCCAGAGGTGTCCGTTTAATAAAATGTTGTCGAGCCATGCACCAAGGTTCGTTGTCTTTTCGAGATTCGGGGCACCGATTCCTGGCACTGGAACCAGTGTCATTAAGACCAAATAAATAACCAAGATGGAAGAAGCAATAATGACCTGTGTGCGTACATTGGTTTTCAGAAATAGTAAAGCCGAAAAAAGAAATACGATTGAAATTCTTTGCAATACCCCTGGGATACGAACAGTACTAAAATCAAATGTAGGAAGTAGATTTAATAATAATCCCAAAGAGAAAATGATTGTGCTTCTCTTTACTATCTTAAGAATTAATTTATTTTGATTTTCGGTAGAATTTTTAGCGGCGCTAAGAGAATAAGAAATAGAAATACCTACTATGAAAAGAAAAAATGGAAATACCAGATCGGTTGGTGTACAACCGTGCCAGGCCGAATGTGAGAGAGGAGAATAAATAGATCCCCAGCTGCCAGGATTGTTCACCATTATCATGCATGCCACAGTGATTCCCCTGAGGAGATCAACGGATAGTATACGTTCTGGTTTAGTCATAATCTTCAAAAATACCGATTAATGACGTTTTTTAGAACAGAATTGCTTTATTTATTTAGAAAAGATTGTGTATTTCTAAGAAAGCGTTGTAGTCAGGTCTGGCAAGGTCAATATTGTCGGGAATTAATTAAGAATTAAGAATAAGGTTTTTTCCTTTTGTTAAGACAATTTTCAATTTCTATATATTTCAATTCTCTTTTATTTTTTAAATCATAAGCCATAATTATCGAATTTAAATGTTTCAGATAGATTAAACTGTCATTGCTTCCGCAAGTAAATACAGTGAGTGCAACATCTTTATATCCTGTTCCTAAAAACCAGGTTTTAGGGGCAAGAACAGTATCTTTGCTGATCAATTCATAATAATAGGATTCTGTTTCTTCAAAGGAATCATAATCTGTGGATACAATAAATTTTAATTCATTTTTGTCGTCTATATATATTTCCCTTTCCCTATTACAAGAATAAAAAACTATCGATACTATTAGGTATGTTATTATCTTGAGATAGTTCATTATTATGCAATTCTAATGCGTTGCTTCTTTAATTCAACTTTGAAAC
>JANYCO010000682.1 GCA_025360235.1 Cytophagales bacterium | reverse complement strand
TTGCTGTTTATCCCGAAGGCGTTTTTTATGTCGGAGTTGAATTAAATGATGTGGACGAAATTATTAATGAGCACATTGTAAATAATAAACCGGTAGAAAGATTAAAAATTCGATTTTAATGAAGCCATACAAACATATTTTCTTCGATCTGGATCATACTCTTTGGGATTTTAATACCAACTGCCGGTTAGCACTTGATGAGTTGTATGACAAACACAATTTTTCCAAACTAGGGTTCTCTAAGGACGGCTTGTACAATGTATACAAAAATATAAATGACCAAATGTGGCAGGGTTATCACAAAGGAACAATTACAAAAGAGGCCATTCGCTCCAAAAGATTTGAAAATACCTTTTCACAACTTGGCCATGAAAAAACAGTTATTCCGGCAGGACTTGATGATGAATTTTTAGTGTTATGCCCAGCTAAAGCGCAGGTATTCCCATATACACATGATTCATTAGAATACTTATTAAGCAAAGGATATATTCTGCATATTATCACTAATGGGTTTAAGGAAACGCAACATATCAAACTTTCAACATCAGGTTTATCTGATTATTTTACGCATGTAATTGAATCTGATGTATGTGGATTTATGAAACCAGATAAAAAAATTTTTGATTACGCACTTTCAGTAAGTAATTCTTCCTCTAAAGAATCTATAATGATTGGCGATGATTTACATGCAGACATATTGGGTGCACGAAATGCGGGATTGGATCAAATTTTCATCAATCGGAATAATTTCGATCACATTGAAATCATAACACATGAAATTGATTGTTTGAGTAAACTTAGGGAAATTCTATAAAAATAATTATAATAATGCCGTAATTAGTAATTATATATTAAGGTACTTCATCAACAAATCCAATCTTTCCTGATCGTTATTGATAAGTTCTGTTTCGTGAAACTGAGTGATTACATTATACCCATAGCGCTCTAAAGTAGCTACAGTTCTTCCTAAATCTGTTTTGCTTAATTTTAGTGTAAGATTTACTTGTCCTGCAGCATGTTCGTCTGTTACAACAAATGAGCTAAGAATTTTACAGTCGTTCGCTTCTATAAGACGGCTAATTTGAGCCATAGAATAGTCTTGATCTTTCATACTTAACAAAAGAATTCCACCTGGTCCCTGACTCGCAAACATCTGAGCAATGGCTGCTGCCGTTTCATTTAACGAAACAACTCCCAGAAATTTTTTATTTTCATCAATAACAGGTAAAATCTGCAGTTTATTACGAGTTGCCATTTTTATGACATCATAATAATGAGTACCTGGAGCAATATTAAAATCCTTATAATCAAGTCGAAACTCGGATATTTTTTTTGTAAGATTTTCGGAATCAAGAAGTGTATCTTCCAATAATAATCCCTGATAAATATTTTTATCAACTACTGGCAGTTGAGACAGACGTAGCTCTTCCATCCAATGTTTAGCTTTCTCACCGGAGTCAGAAAGTTTCAAAGGGGGAATCATTTCGTTTATCAAATCTACTGCTACCATCTACAAACTATGTTTATCAAGAAAATCTTGTACGTATTTATTAAATTTATCAGGATGTTCCATCATTGGTGCATGACCGCATTTATCAATGAATTTCAACTCTGAATTTGGTATCAATCTATTAAATTCATGTCCCACAATAGGAGGTGTAATTGTATCATTCAAACCCCATACCAATAACGTAGGTATTCCAATATTTGTTATGTCGTTTGCCATATTGTGCCTTTGAGCTGATTTGGCGATACTAACTATACGTAAACATTTTTGAATACTCGATACTATATCAAAAACTTCGTCTATAAGTTCTTTGGTAGCCGTTTTCGGATCATAGAAAGTATACCCAACCCTCTGTTGCACATAATCATAACTACCTCTTTTTGGATATGAACTCCCCATCGAACTTTCAAAAAGGCCTGAACTTCCGGTAAGCACCAAGTGATCAACTTTATTTTTATTATTGAGAGTATAAACCAAAGCTATATGACCACCTAAAGAGTTACCTAACAGGGTCATATTCTCTAAAGATTTT
>JANYCO010000579.1 GCA_025360235.1 Cytophagales bacterium | reverse complement strand
CAGGATTAATTTTATAGGCAATCAAAAATGCGACACTACTGATAAATCCATCTACAAGGATTAACATATTATTTTTATACGCTTCTAACATTCCCCCAGCTATTTGTATAATTTCAAATCCGCCAAAATAGGCAAGTATGTTGTATAGTTCTCCATCATCTTTGTAATTACTGATAGCTTGTTTGAGTATGATATTTTTTTGAGAAAACTTTTTATCATCTACACCCGTTCCATTTCCAATGCATTGCTTAATTGGAATATGACACAACAAGCTCATCAATATGGATGCGCTTGACGTATTTCCAATACCCATTTCGCCAAAACCTATGGTGTTGCATCCTGCACCAACTATTTTACTCACAACTTCAGCACCTTTATTAAAACATTCATGAACTTGGCTTATACTCATTGCAGGTTCATGTAAAAACGATTGAGTGCCTTTCCCAATTTTATTATGTATTAATGATGTGTTGGACGGAAAATCATAATTAACTCCAGCATCAACAATGGCAAGTGCAATATGGTGTTGTTTACAAAAGACATTAATAGCTGCTCCGCTAGATAAAAAATTATCGACCATTTGCCGGGTTACATCTTGTGGATAAGCACTTACTCCATGCTGAGCAATACCATGATCGGCAGCAAATACAACTATATGCGGTTTATTTATTTTCGGCTCTTTACTATTAAATACTTCTCCTATTTGCAAGGCGATTTTTTCTAAAATCCCTAAAGAGCCCAGCGGTTTTGTCTTATTGTCAATGATAGATTGTAACTCTTCACTTATTGATGCATTATTAGTTGAATTATAATTTATACTGTTTGACTCACATTCTGACATTTTTTTATTCAAACAATTAATTTCTGAAATAATTGGTTCTTTCAATTTGTCCTTCCATTTTAATTGTTGCAACATCGGTTGCTTTTCATAATCGGTGGCGGGCTTTCCTATACAAAAATATCCGAGCGGCTCTATCTCTTCAGGCAGTCCAAGTATTTTTTTAAATTGATAATAGTTCAAGATGGATACCCAACCCATAGAATAACCTTGTTCAGTCAATGACAACCAAATATTTTGTACTGCACAAACCGAACTGAATTTCAATGTTTCGTTACTTGCGATAGTGCCAATAGAAAAATCATTTAGCACCGATCTATCATAACATATTACTAATCCAACCGGAGCATCAATAATGGCTTCCAACTTTAAGGATGAGTATGATGTTCTTTGTGATTCGTTATTAATGTTCTGATAAGCTTTTTGGTTGTACTCTTCAAATAATTTTTTAATCTCTTTTTTTACTTCATCTGATTTTATAATGTAGTATCTTGTTGCATCAGTTAGTCCAACGGATGGAGCTGTATGCCCTGCTTGCAGAGCCTTTTTAATAATTTCATCAGGTACAGCTTCGCTTGTAAAATGACGGGTGTCTCGTCTTGATTTAAATATTTCTTCTAGCGTTGCCATGTGCGTTTAATTTGTATTTAAACTGGTATTAAATCACAAAAATAAAAACCATAATCTTTTTCCTCTACACAAACAGAATTATAATGGTCATTTTTTGTGTCCTTCGGTTTAGCATATTCACGATACACGATTTCGCCTTTTTCAAATGGAATGGGTGTTTTAAATATTGGGCCATCAAAAACAAAAGAATGGTATTCTCCATTTTCGCCACATACATCTACGTTATCAGGCAAATCATTAACGAATGACTGGTCAATTATTCTTCCACAAAAAGATTTATCTAAAAACTTTCCGTTGACACATACTATTATCGCCTTAAAGCCGAGATCAAGAAATTCGTTCATGAGTTCTTTGGTGGAAATTTTCCAAAGTGGAAAAATGCCTTTTATTCCAAGGGGACTTAGTTTGTTTTCTCTGTATTTTTTTAAATCTTCTAAAAATATATCTCCAAAAATTGTGTGGTTAATTCCTTCGCTTGAAATCTCATTTACTTTTTTCTCCATTTCCTTTTCGTATTCATCCATGTCAGGTGATTCAGGAAGTTCAATTAGTTTCAGTTGAATACCTATTGAATCAGCCTGTTTTCGTAACAGCTCTGTTCTAACACCATGCATGGACACTCTGTCGTGAGCCTTGTTTATGCTCGTTAAAAGATAATTAACCTGATATTTATCTTCCGTTAATATTTTATGAAGGCATAAAGAGGAATCTTTTCCGCCACTCCAATTCATATATGTTTTTATTTTACTCATCCTTTTATTGTAACCGGAATACCTGATATCATTAAAATTGCTTTATTCGCTTTTGAGGCTATATACTGATTTGCCCATCCTTGCAGTTCAACAAACTT
>JANYCO010000649.1 GCA_025360235.1 Cytophagales bacterium | reverse complement strand
GGTCGTGAGGGTTGGGTTCAAACAGTGCCATACGGAATGGTGGTTTGTCCATCAGGAACATTTCACATGGGTCAGGCAGATCAAGACGTGCCTGCGACTCAAAATAACCTAAACAGACAGGTTACGATTGGCGGTTTCTATATGGACGAAACCGAGATCACTAATAATGAATACAGACAATTTGTAGATGTAATGCTAAAAGATTCAGTAGATGTACTGACTTTTGATTATATCATGCAAAAACTTTATCCGGATACAGGTGTTTGGGTAAGGGACTTCGCCCACCACATGGGAGATCCAATGATGGAGTATTACTACGCACACCCAGCTTTTGATGAATATCCAGTAGTGGGTATCAACTGGTTTGCTGTAAGATACTTCTCTGAATGGAGAACCAAACACATGAATAACTTCAGAGCAACTCAGGGTCTGTGGCAAATGCCAAGATTCAGACTACCTTCAGAGGCTGAGTGGGAATACGCAGCAAGAGGTGGTAGAGATATGGCTAAATATCCTTGGGGTAACCCTTACATCCGTAACTCAAAAGGATGTATGTTAGCCAACTTTAAACCAGGTAGAGGTAACTACTATGATGATGGATTCATGTATACCTCAGCGGTAGCTTCTTATTTCTCTAACGATTATGGCCTTTATGATATGGCAGGTAACGTAGCTGAATGGTGCGAAGATGCACATTATGATGCGGCAGTACCGGTAGTATGGGATCTCAACCCAACTTATTATAATGATGATGAACCAAGAAAAATTATCAGAGGTGGTTCATGGAAAGATATAGCTTATTATCTTGAAACAGGTACAAGAACTTTCGAGTATCAGGATACAACAAAATCTTATATTGGATTCAGAAATGTAATGACTTACTTAGGTAGATCTTCGGGATATGAATTTTAATCATAATTTTAATTAAAATAAACACTTATAAAACAATTGTTAAACACTTAAACTTTATTAAAAATGGCCATTCACTATAGAAAAAGACACGTTCCAAAGGGATTAGATGCATTTGAAATCACAATTATGCCAAAAATTTACGGTATTGGTGCTGCCGTAGTAATCGTTGGAGCTTTATTTAAAATTATGCACTGGCCTTTTGCTGGTCCTATGCTTGTTGTAGGTCTTGGAACAGAGGCATTGATTTTCTTGGCGTCTGCTTTTATGGCTCCTCCCCAAGATCCAGACTGGACTTTTGTTCACCCACAATTAGCAGCTGATGAGCATGGTGATGGTACTGAAGAAAACCCAACGGGTGAAGGACTTACCAAATCATTAGATAAAATGATGCACGACGCTAACATTAATCAGGATTTAGTGTCAAGACTTGGTTCTGGTTTAACTCACCTTACAGAATCTGTTCACAATTTAGGTGATTTAACAAATTCAGCAGCTGCTTCTAGCGAGTATGCAGAAAATGTTAAAAGTGCTTCTAAATCTATAGTGGAGATGAATAAATCTTATGCTAAAACTGTTGATGCAATGTCAGAAATGGCTAATGCTAGTCAGGATGCAAAAGAATATCATCACCAAGTTCAAAATATCACTAAAAACCTTGGTGCACTTAACGCAGTGTACGAAATGGAACTTCAGGATGCTAACAATCACTTGAAAGCAATGAACAAGTTCTACGCGAATCTTTCTTCTGCTATGGACAGCATGTCTGAAGCAAGCAAAGACACTCAAGTATTGAGAGAAGAAGTAGGTAAATTATCTAAAAACCTTTCTACTTTGAACAATGTTTATGGTAACATGCTAACTGCAATGAAGAACTAATTATTAGTCTGTAAAAATTATTGTTAAACTTTTTAAAATAGTATAAAAATATGGCAGGCGGTAAAGAAACACCGAGACAAAAGATGATCGGTATGATGTACCTAGTGTTGACAGCATTGTTGGCACTACAGGTATCATCGGCTATCATGGAGAAATTTAAATTTCTAGATGATAGTTTGCAACTGGCAAATGGTACTGCAGATGCAGGTAACATTGCAATTGAGAAAAAAATCGAAAAAACTGTAGCTGATGGCGGAAATAAACCTGCTGATAAAGCAGTTTTGAACAAGGCTGTAGCAGTAAGAAAAGAGGCTACCGAAATTAAAAATGTAATCGACAAATTAAGAAAAATGTTGATTGACACTACGGGTGGTTATATTGATGGAGACAACACTAAGATGTACGTAGGTGCAAAAGAGGAAGGTCTTATTGAAGTTATCATGATTGGACCTGAAGGTTCAGAAAAAGGAAAAGGATATGCTCTTAAAAAAGAGGTAAACATGTTCATTGATGATGTAAATAAGATTTTTGGCAAAAAAGAATATGAGTACATTGGACTGGATGCAAAAGATGATAAAAGAATAGCAAAAGAATCTGAGCAAAAAGGAAAAGATTTCTCTGAGTTGAATTTTGGCCAAACACCAATGGTAGCAGCTATGGCTGTTTTGAGTAACATTGAATCTCAAGTTCTTCAGGTAGAATCTCACGCATTAGAGAAACTAGCTGCTGAAGTTGGTGCTGCAGATCTTAAATTTGACCAGGTTATTGCTATGGTGAGACCTGCTTCAAGAGTAGTTGCTGCTGGTACTAAATACGAAGCTGAAATGTTCTTGGCAGCTTCAGCAAGTTCTATTACACCTACAATGACTGCAAGAGGTTCAAGTATCGTTGTAGATCCGGTAACTAAACTTGGTAAAGTGAGCTTTATGGCTCAGGCAGGTGGAGCATTTGATGCAAAAGAAAATGCTTTCAAACAAATGTGGGAAGGTAAAGTTACTTTTAAATTCAAAGGTAAAGATACCACGTTTACTGTTAAGACTGATTTCTATGTTGCTAAACCAGTAATTCAAATTCAATCTGCATCTGTTTCTGCATTATACAGAAATTGCGGTAATGAATTGAGTGTTCAGGTTCCGGCTTTGGGTCAGGAATACAGACCAAACTTTACTGCAACTGGTGCTGATGTAATCAAAGGTGCTAAATTAGGTGAAGTTACTCTTGTACCAACAGGCGTTGCGGTAGTATTGAAAGTTTCTAGTAATGGTAACATGATTGGAGAACAACCTTTCAAAGTTAGATTAATTCCTAGACCAGAAATTCAGGTACAAGGTGGTGGACGTAACATCAATGAGAAATCAGGTGAGCCAGCTCCAGGACCTAGTAATATTACTGTGAGAGCTATTCCTGATGAGTCGTTTAAAGCGTTCCTTCCTAAAGATGCAAGATACAGAGTTGCCGCATGGGAATGTACTCTTGTTAGAGGTAAAAGACCAATTGGAAGTCAAAAATATACTACAGAAACAGCTAAAGTGTCATCTTTCACTTCTCAGGCTCAGCCAGGAGACAGGATCATGATTGAGGTAACTTCTGTTGTAAGAACCAATTATCAAAACAAAACTGAGGTAGTTAATCTAGGTACGGTAATTAAGAATATACCTCTGCATTAATTTAGTGATGTATTTAAACAAGTAAGGTTATGAAAAAGATAGGTGTTATTTTATTGGGGTTGATGATGTCCACTAGTGTGGCATTTAGCCAGGAAGTTGATTCCGCCGCTGCTACTCCTAATGCGGACTCAGGTTACAATCCGCTTTCGGTTAGACCAGTGCACGTTTCCGACATTATGTGGAAGAAGGGAATTCTAAGAGCAATGGATTTGCGTGAAAAGCAAAACACTCCATTATTTTCTAGAAACAGAGAAATAACGAAACTTATCATGGAAGCAGTTGAAAAAGGAGATCTTACTCCTTATGACAACGACTCACTTACAACTAAAATGACAATTGATGAGTTTCATGAAAGATTGCTTGTCCCTTCTGATGCTCCTGTTTTAACAGAAGAAGAGAAACAAATCAAATTGTTAGAAGGGGATTCTTCTTTCATGCAATCGGGTGGTGCAGAATATTATGGTTTTAGAGATCTTTATCAAATGTACTTAACAGAGGATATGCTTTTTGATAAGCAAAGATCTAGACTATATTATGATATACTTGCAGTTACGATCATTGTTCCTTCTGATTTGAAAAAGAACATCAAACAAATTGAAGGTAAAGTGGCTTCCTTTTCTTACAAAGAGTTAGTAGAAAAGGTATTCAAAGATAATCCTAAAGCACTTTGGTTTAATGTTCAAAATGACCAACAACATAAAAATCTTGCAGATGCATTTGATTTGAGATTGTTTAGCTCTTACATTGTTAAGGTTTCCAATCCAAGCGACGCTCGTCTTGAAGATATTTATGGTGGTGATCAACAAAAAGGTATCAGAGCATCTCAATGGGCTGCTATGGAGATCTTAGAATATGAACATCATCTTTGGGAGTTTTAGTCTTCTGAAAATAATTTAATAATATAAAAAATGGGAAGTATTTTACTTCCCATTTTTTATATAAAGTACTCTATAATTTTTTTTGCTTTTGCTTCACCTACTACTTCAGCAATTGCTTCTTC
Source organism: Cytophagales bacterium (assembly GCA_025360235.1). Taxonomy (GTDB): domain Bacteria; phylum Bacteroidota; class Bacteroidia; order Cytophagales; family Cytophagaceae; genus JANYCO01. The sequence continues at coordinate 5,307 of JANYCO010000649.1, read as the reverse complement.
AGTAGCTTCTTTTATTCGTCTCACACTTTTAAAGTGTTTAAGGAGTTTTTCTACCGTTGCTTCTCCAATATCTGGGATGTCTTCAAGGCTTGATTTAATACTGGTTTTACTGCGTTTATTCCGGTGGTGTGTAATACCAAAACAATGCGCTTCATCACGCAAATATTGTATCAGCCGGAGCGATTCTGATTTTTTATCAATATAAATTGGAAATTCATCTCCCGGGAAAAAGATCTCTTCTAAATTTTTGGCTATCCCTATAATCGGTATTTTTCCATAGATGCCAAGATCGGTAAGCGCCATCACAGCGGAGCTTAATTGTCCTTTTCCTCCATCCACAATAATAAGCTTAGGTATGGGAAGATTATCTTCTATGCAGCGTTTATAACGTCTGGTAACGACTTCATACATGGTAGCAAAATCATTAGACCCTACTACTGTTTTTACATTAAAATGGCGGTAATCTTTCTTGGATGGTTTAGCATTCTTAAAACAAACCATTGCAGAAACGGCATCTGTTCCCTGGAAGTTTGAGTTGTCAAAACATTCGATGTGATCCGGTAATTCTTTTAAAGAAAGGTCTGCCTGTAATTTTTCCATGATACGCTTACTACTGTCTTCTGCATTGATCTGGTTTAATTTTTCAAGACGGTAGACACTATTTTTGAGAGATAAGTCATGGAGCTTTTTCTTATCCCCTTTTTGAGGAAGCGTAATTATCATTTCTTCGGAGGGATATTCAATTCCTACATTCACAACAATTTCCTTAGACTCATCTTTGAGAGTATCACGAATATTGACAATGGCCTGTAACAATACTTCTGAATCTTCTTCGCTTAATTTTTTCTTAATGTCTATCGTTTTTGATTGCAGAATTTGTCCGTTAATTATTTTTAAATAATTAACTACCGCATATTTTTCATCACTGGCAATGGTATAAACGGAAAGGTCTTCAATGTTCGGACTTACAACTACAGAGTTTTTGTGAAATCGGTCTACGCTTTCTAATTTACTTCTGAAATGTTCTGCCTTTTCGAATTCCAATGCAGTAGATGCTTCTTGCATGTGTTCGCGAAAATAAGTTCTTACAGGAGTGATGTTTCCTTTTAGAATAGTTGTGGCTAATTTTATTTTGTCTATGTATTCAGTTTCGTTATCAAGCCCTTCACACGGACCTTTGCAATTTCCTAAATGGTATTCCAGGCAAACTTTATATTTGCCATCAGAAACATTTTTTTCGCTAAGATTGAACGTACAGGTCCGAAGCTGAAAAATTTTATTGACCAGCTCTACTACGGTATTCATTGCACCAACGCTGGTATACGGGCCAAAATAAGTACCCAATCCTTTTTCGATCTTTCTTGTTGTAATGACTCTTGGGAATCGTTCATTAGTAAGAAGGATATAAGGGTATGTCTTGTCGTCCCGCAGAAGAATATTGTATTTGGGTTGATGTTCTTTTATTAATGTATTTTCTAAAATCAGGGCGTCAAACTCAGTATTGACAATAGTGTATTCTATGTTATCAATTTGAGAGACCAATTTTCTGGTCTTGGTATCTAACGATTCTGTTCGGGAAAAATAACTGCTTACTCTTTTGCGCAAGTCTTTTGCCTTGCCAACGTATATGAGTTCTTTGTGAATATTAAAATAGCGATATACACCAGGTTTTTCTGGCAGATTTTTAATAATGTCTTTTAGATTGTCTTCGACCATCTTTTAGAGAATAGATGTTAGTGTTTAGACTTTGGGAAAATAATAATTGACTTCATCGCGGTTCGTAAGAAAGCCCTGAGTGTTTTAGTTAGGGCTTATAATCATCAGGAATATCTTGCTTTACTTTATGTAAAAAAGTGGAGTCTTCACTATTTGTTTCTTTCTGCACATATTTTTTACAATCGATTTCTATTGTAAGCTTGTCTTTGTCAGGTTTAGGGAATCGTTCTTTTTTAAATTTTAATTCCGGATCATCAAAAACTGCTTTCATAAAATATGCCCATATAGGCATTGCTGTTCTCGCACCTTGTGCATATTGGTAGCCTCTAAGGTGGATACAACGATCTTCTCCTCCTACCCAAACGCCGGTAGTAAGTTTGGTCACGATACCAATGAACCAACCATCGGAATAATTTTGAGTAGTACCTGTCTTAGCGCCAATTTCAGCACCAGTACCCAGAAGATTATATTGATTTAATCCGAGAGCAGTACCGCCATGTTCTTCGGTAGCTCCTTTGAGCATGTGCACCATCAGGTAAGCACTTTCTTCGTTCAGCGCTTCACGGGTTTTAGGAATAATGTCTTCTAAAACATTTCCATTTTTATCTTCTATTCTGGTGATGAAGGTTGGTTCTATCCAAATTCCTTGATTTACAAAAGTACTGTATGCCCCAACCATTTCGAAAATGCTAACATCGTTTACGCCAAGACACAGTGCAGGCACAGGCTCTAATGGACTTTCAATACCTAATTTTTTTGCCATATCCACTACATGTTGAGGGCTTACTTCTTTAATCATTCGTGCTGTTACAGAATTTATAGAGTTGGCCATCGCCTGACGAAGTGTAAATGTTTTATTACTAAAAACATTATCGCTGTTATTCGGACTCCAGATTTTATTCTCATCACCGGTTTCAAATGTAACAGGAGCGTCGATCACTTCATAACAGGGCGAATAACCATGATCAATAGCAGTGGCGTATACAATTGGTTTGAAAGTAGAACCGGGCTGACGCGTCCCTTGTTTTACGTGGTCGTATTTAAAATATTTGTGATTGATTCCTCCAACCCAGGCTTTGACATGTCCTGTCTGTGGTTCAACAGAAAGTAAGCCTGCATGCAGAAAGCGTTTATAATAACGGAGTGAATCCATTGGGGAAAATAAAGTATCTCTCTCCCCTTTCCAGGTAAAGATTTTCATCTTGTATTTTGTATTTAATACTTTCCAAATAGCCGCAGTGTCTGTGCCATATGTTTGTTTTAGTTGAATAAACCGCCAGGTTCTTTTGATCGAATTTTCAATAAAATTAGGAATCTCTTTTAAGTTTTCATCTCTCCAGGGTGTCATAGTTTTCCATTGAGAGTTGAATGTTCTTTGTTCATCTCTCATATGTTTTTCAACTGCCGCCTCAGCATGTTTCTGCATGCGGGAGTCTATAGTAGTATAGATACGAAGTCCGTCGGTATATAAATCCAATCCACGTTCTTTGCTCCACTTCATCAAATAATCGGTGATGACACTTCGAAAATAAGTTGCGGAGCCTGTGTTATGATTTTCTACTACATAGTTTAATTCAATAGGTACGGCTTTTATTTTGACAGCATCTTCTTCAGTAATAAAATTATATTTAGTCATTTGGTCGATCACGACATTTCTTCTTTCCAACGCATTTTTTGGATTGATTACAGGACTGTATAAAGTAGGTGCTTTCAGCAGGCCCACCAGTACTGCAGCTTGTGGAACAGTTAGCGAATCCGGTGTAGTGGAAAAGAAGGTAGCGGCTGCTGTTTTTATACCAAAAGCATTGCTTCCAAAATCTACTGTATTGAGATACATGGTGATGATCTCTTGTTTTGTATAGGAGCGCTCAAGCCTTACTGCAGTAATCCATTCTTTTGTTTTTACAAAAAGAATATTGAAAGGTTTAAAGTCTATAGCACCTTTGAAATTTTTGTTGCGGGTATTGAAAAGATTTTTGGCAAGCTGTTGTGAGATCGTGCTTCCACCGCCCGAATTTCTTTGTTGTAGAATTACCGATTTGAAAAATACTCTGAATAACCCTTGCAAGTCTATGCCAGAATGTTCGCTGAAACGAAAGTCTTCAGTCGCTTGCAAAGCATTGATTAAATTTGGTGAGATTTCTTTGTAGGAGATAGGATTTCTGTTTTCGCGAAAATATTTTCCAAGTTCTACGCCATCCGAAGTGTATACGATAGAAGCCTGATCTTTCTTGGGGTTCTCCAATGCCTCAAGACTTGGCATTGGGCCAAAAATATTCAAAAAATTTACAGATACCAGAAAAATATATAGAGTTAAGAAAACCGAAAAGGACAAGAATCCAATCCAGGAATATTTAACCGCTTTGTACCACATTGTATTACCAGGTTTATTCATAAATAGTTTTCAAATTTACTAAAAAGGATGGAGTGGGAAACCTAAAGTTTCTATAAAGTTATAATTTTTAAAAAAGGGATATTTCATAAATAATCTTGTATAAAGCTTAAGAAAGGTAGCGAAGAGAGCAAAAACCATTTAAAATGATGGAATAAGTGCTTTATTTTTCATTTTTTGACAATTTTTAGTATATTTAAATCCTAAAAATTAATTATACATTAACAACTATACGATATGTCGGGAGAATTGAAAAGTACAGCCCTGAAAGGAGTTTTGCACGGAGATGCAGTTCAGGAATTATTTGAATTAGCTAAAAAGCATCAATTTGCGTTGCCTGCGGTAAACGTAATTAATACTGATTCTGTAAATGGAGTTTTGGAAGCAGCAAGAGATTTAAATTCTCCGGTTATCATTCAGTTCTCAAACGGCGGAGCTCAGTTCTATGCTGGCAAAGGTCTTCCAAACGGAAAACAAGAAGCCAGTATTGCAGGAGCAATAGCAGGTGCTACACACGTACATCAATTAGCAGATATTTATGGAGTAACAGTGATTTTGCATACCGACCATGCAGCAAAGAAATTGCTTCCATGGATCGACGGTATGTTGGATGCTGGTGAGAAATATTTCAAACTTCACGGAAAACCATTGTTCTCTTCTCACATGATTGATTTGTCTGAAGAGCCAATTCATGAAAATATTGAGATCTGCAAAAAATACCTTGCAAGAATGAGCAAAATGGGAATGACGTTGGAAATCGAACTTGGTGTTACAGGTGGCGAAGAAGACGGTGTTGACAATACAGGATTAGACAACTCAAAATTATATACTCAACCAGAAGAAGTAGCATATGCTTATGAAGAGTTGAGCAAAATAAGCCACAGATTCACAATTGCTGCGGCATTTGGAAACGTGCATGGTGTGTACAAATCTGGTAGCGTGAAACTTTCTCCAATCATCTTGAAAAATTCTCAGGAATATGCGAAGAAAAAATTCAACCTTACTGCTGAGAAACCATTGAACTTCGTATTCCACGGTGGCTCTGGCTCTTCAAGAGCTGAGATCAGAGAAGCGATTTCTTATGGTGCTATCAAAATGAATATTGATACAGACTTACAGTGGGCATTCTGGGAAGGAATCCTTAAATTCTATAAAGAGAAAGAAGGATACTTACAAGGGCAGATTGGTAACCCAACAGG
>JANYCO010000632.1 GCA_025360235.1 Cytophagales bacterium | reverse complement strand
CCTAATTATATCCACATTTCAAAAATGAATAAAACGAAAACCAAATGACGTTCATTGTCACAAACATTATCCTGGAATTATGGCCCATAAACAATTCGAATAAATTAATAAAAAATTAGCAGCTGCCTATCCCTTGCCGTTCACTTTAGTGAACGGAGTTTGAAGTTAGGGAAAATTAAAAGCAGGGGAACAGTATCGAGAGTGAACAGGAGTGCCGAGCTGTTTCATAGTAGCAATGGCAGGTGCGACACCAGCCATGGGTGAAATGATGGGCTATGATGGTTGGTTTCTCATCATGTTTATCAGTCAATCAGCGTAACCACAGTTCGGGCCATTTTAAAACTTTCGCAGCCCTAGTCAAAATAATGGGCAGAATTTTATTCACCCCGAATAAAATCCTACCCATCCTATGAATCCTAATCCAGATCTACTTCACTATCAATTTCTCAGTACCAATCGTAACTCCTCCCGAAGATATTTTCGCAAAATACATTCCTGATGGAATAGTAGAAATATCTACCGTTACATAATCGTTTCCTTTTGCATCCAAGCTAAGCATTGATTTACCAGCCTGATCTTCTATTTCAATGTTTACATTCTCTGCACTGTTTTTCAAATTGAAACTTACAAAGCCTGTGGCAGGATTTGGGTAAGGTTGGAAGTTAGATGTTTTGTTAGCATCCAATATTGATGTCGTGGTATTTACTCTTCCTGCCTGGTAAATATCGTTAATTTCTGTAGCAGACATGGCACATCCGCTTATCTCAATCTCGTCAAGAGAAGCTCTTAGCGGGCCTTCGCCGTGTACATCATCGTCACCAATTCTAAAGTAGGTTGCGTTGATTGCAGGGAAAGAAAATACTCCGTAGTTGTCGCTGTCTACCAATACGCCATTTACATATAAATACAAATTGCCATTTCCCCAAGTGTAAGCTACGTGGTACCATTTGCTCAGATCCCATTGCCATACATTGTAAGCTACGTCTACTTCCGGTTGTCCGTTTACAGCAAAACGGTTAATGATCAGACGAAGATTATTAGCGCCGTCTTTTTCGAAAATCATTCCACCATCACCACCGCATTCCAGGATTGTATATTCTTCGTTAGAAGCCCAGTTATTATTTGGGTTTACCCAAAAATCAAGAGAGCCTTCAAACTCATTGAAGTTATCTAATTTTGCATACCGAAGTTCGGTTTGCTCAGTGAAGCTAACCCCTTCGCTTATTTTCCCCGGAACGAAATTAATTCCGTAAGCATCTATCGGTGTTTCACCATCTGCTCCTACAAGAGAGAAGTCAAGATTAAGTTTAAGTAGGGAAGGGCAAACAGTGGGAGGAATTACAACTGTTGCAGAGTCGTAGGTAGCTTTGATTTGTGCGACTGTTTTTACAGAATCATAAATAATAAGATCGTCCATGTACGCATCCAAACCACCAAAAGCGCCGGCTCCATCATAGCTTACATTAAAATAACCATCCGTGAGCACGGGAAAAGGATAAGCATATACATCTTGGTCTACCATTGCGCCGTTTACAAATAAACGTAATGTATCGCTTCCCCAGGTATAAGCAATGTGGTACCATTCTCCTGGAGTCCATTGTTGGTTATATGCCACATCTACTTCTGGCTGTCCATTCATAGCATAACGGTTGATAATAAGACGTAAATTATTAGCAGCGTCTTTTTCAAACAACATCCCTCCGGCACCACCAAATTCAAGAATCGTAAATTCTCCGTTAGGCACCCAGTTTGTGTCTGGTTTTAACCAGAATTCAAGGGTTCCTTTTTGTGCGTCAATATTGTTTGGAGCTGTATAAATCAAATAATCGGAACTGGTTATATATTGAGCTTGCCCAATCTTCCCAGGGCCATAAATTCCGGTTGACCCTAGAAAACCATATAATGCTGGAAATTCGCCTTCGGTTGAAGAGGGATCTCCATCAAAGGGTAGGTGAAATACCTCTTTCTGAGCAGAAACAAAGTTTGAAAGAAGGGTGAAATGAATGAGTAATAAAGCAAATAATTGTTTTTTGTAATTTTTAAGCATATTTGGATATAAAGTAAGTTAAAAACGTATTAGTGAGCGAGTAAGCTGCAATTACTATGCCGAGGTTTGTAATTAATTAAGAATTAACCTCACAAAAAAAATCTTGGTTTTCAAAATTCAAACCAGGATTACGCTGATATTTACACTTTCAATCATGTAAGTCAGCGTAATCACAGTTTGGACATTTTTAGAATTTAACTATCCGTAAATGCTGTTCACCTATTTGCAGAAAATAGATCCCGCTCTCAAGTTCTTCTATATTACCTTCACTTCCTTTGCCTGATTTTTGAACACGGCCAGAAAAATCCATAATGGACCAGTTTGTGTTTTCACTGATCCCATCAAGTTGAATTTTCCCATTTGTTGGGTTTGGATAAATATTCACATTTGTTGCAGCAGTTCTTTCCACTGTGGCCAGAATGGTAGTATTGGCCTGATAAGAAGATGCTGTGCGACTTGTAATCGTCGTAATGTATGGCGCAATCTGATTAGCAATTGTGTTGTGTGTGTTAATTGTTGGGTGCCAGTCTTCGCCATACGGAGGACTCTGAGCGCTAAGTTCAAATTTGTAAACCTCATTATCGCCAAGTCCATTGAAATGACCAACCACTGCGGTGATATAGTTTCTCCAACGCGTAAGGATTTTAAAACCTACCGGCCAGTAATCTGTTTCTGAATTTCCAAAAGCGCAAAGGATCTTGGTTGACGTTCCGTAATTGGTTCTTAATGTATTTATAAACGCAATGTACTTGTCTACATACAAAGCAGAGTCAAGCATAGTAGGAGAGGCAACAGTCTCCTGATAGAAATCATTTGTACCAAGATGGATTACTACAAGATCAGGCACATAGCTACTGAAATTCCACACAGGCAACGATTGTCCTGCAAAGGTTTTATCAAATTCATCAGGAATAACGCCCGTGGTAGTCCCTGAGTTGTTTCGGTACATTCCTCTTCCTGAAATTGCAGTACAATGGTATTGTGCATCGAATTTTTTAGCAACGATATAACCCCAGGCCCTCATATTGTCCTGATTTACGGAATGATAACCAGGTGTTGAACTTGGATTAGTGTAAGAAACTTCATTTCCATAGCCACAGGTCCAGGAATCACCAATAAATTCCATTTTGTAAGTGGATAAAGCAGGCAATGTCATTAGTGAAGTTGTAGGAATAACGAAACCATAAAAAGAGCTTTTCCCCACTGAACATTCTGTTCTTTTTATCAATTCCACGGTATGGCTTGTGTTGGCAAGTCCTGAAGCAAGAGGATAGAGTGTGTCTGAAGAAAACACCATGAGTTTGAGTGTAACTACATCATCAATCAATACATCATAGAAATTGGTAGTTGTCGGACCTCCACCGCCAAAATCTTTAATCACCGCACTTACCCTTGTTCCACTGAATTTTGCTTTTATACTAATCCCAGGAAAAGCGTAGGTTGGTGCTTTTGGATTTGTAAAATCAATTCTGCCCACATACTGAATAGCAGGGTCGTCTGCCTGTACATAGGTGTCCGCGGCTTTAAGCGATTCAACTGAAAGTAACGTGAAAAGGATTAAGATAAAGGTGGTTTTTTTCATGTGTTCTGGATAGTTTGTCTAATCTAAACAAATATACACTATTGAAGACTTCTTACCTTTTCATTCTAAGTGAAATCATTGATTTTAGATGTTTTATCAACCAAAAACGGAAAATGTTTAGTTTTTTTCAGAAAAAGTGAAGTCATGACTTGATTAATTTTCAATAGAACTCACCTAAAAAATTACTTGCACGGCTTTTTTACAAAATAATCTCTCGTAATTAAAATGGTGGTGTCCTCCCCTGTATTGCGGTTTAAATAGGTGTACCTTGCCTTCCATTGTTTTTTGCATAACCCTTTTTCTTCACCTCGCTCTAGGCTTGCTTTGAAAAAAAATCTAAAGGAATCATTCAAAGGACTCGCTGTCACAGGGATCTCGTCTAACGCCAGTTTGCCTTTCAAATAGGTCGGTGTAGCCCAAAATAGTTTTGCTTTGTACATTGCTCCTTCCTCAACTATTTCTGATTCCGACTCTACCATCGGATAGATCAGAGAATAACCACAGCCACTTGAAGCGCCAACCTGTTCATAAAATAGCCTCATTGAATTCATTTTCCAAACCAACAATTTGTTTTTCAACGCCAGCAAATAAAGCTTTCCTTGGGCTTCGTCAAGGTCTTTCCTTTCTTTAAGTGCAGGAAAGTATTCCATTCTAATTCCTACAGGTACTTCCATTTCCTTCATAAAGGAATTTTGTTTAGTCATTTCTAAAATTACTTTCTCCAACGCTTTTATAGAATCTTCGAGTTGGACCAATTCCTTTTCTTCAATATCCTTTTCTGATAAAACCCTATCCAATTGTTCTAGCACTTGATCTGTTTGACGACTAACCGCATAGAGCAATAACGCAACATTTTTATCACTGGGTTTATTCCCTCCATCCAACACCATTTTTCTAAATTTTTCCTTTACTTGAACTGTATTTCCTGAAACGATCTTTTGTTCTTCAGAAAGGGTACCGAAAACTCTATCCAATTGATCTTCCTGAGTTACAGTATAAGTGCTGCAAGAGCTACAACATAATATCAAGAAAATCAATCCGTAAAAACTGTTATTTCGCATCACATTTCTTTTTTACATAATATTCCCTTATCACAACAAACGTTGTATCAATACCCTTAAAATTATAAGATACTTCCCCTTTCCAGAATTTCTTTGCAAGTCCATTTGCATCGTATTTCCCTGGTGGTACAATAAAATTTACTTCGCCGATATCGTTAATAACGGGGATTGGGGAACCGTTCACGCTCATAGAAAGCTTGTCGTACGTGCGGCCTAAGGCAACAAAAGATATTTCTGCCGAATACATTTCTCCCCCTTCTTCTACTATATTGTTTTTCACTTTCACTACAGGTTTTAAATCTACAAACCGCATACTGTGATCCACTAATACTAATTGTCTTTTTATCGATGCAATTCTGATTTCGCTTATTTCTAATTGAAGAGAGGAAAGGATCAGAAGCATTACCACAGCTTTTGTTTGCCCTTCTGGAAGTTTTAGATTAATAGTCTTTCCTCCAAATTCCAGAAACTGAAATTGCCTTTTTCTTTCTGTAACTATTTTCTGAAGGGTATTATACCCATAGTCCTGAATTGCCTTCTGGAATTGGGCTTCCGCCGTTTTAAAATAGTTAGGATCCACTGAAATAATATTCAGCAACGCTAAAGTATCAAAGTTGAAGAAATTATAATCTTTGTTTAGTTTCTTATAAAAAATTGTATCCTGATACTTTCTAATGCTGTTTTGAATTTCCAAAAGTTGAGCATCGAAAATTATGGCCTTGTATAGAAGCGTAGTGTCTTCAGGTTTACTCCCTCCATCTGCAACCTTATTTTCAAGTATTCGCAATTCCTGTTTACATTCCTTATCAGAATTTTCATTTAGAACAACTGTTTCGTTGAAAAGTGATAAGAACTCTCTGGCCTCTTTTTTTGACTTACAAGAGTTCAATGTTAAACTAAAAATCAATAAAAGCAACAAGAGTACCTGGTGTTTCATAGCACCATAATACAAAGAAATGAGGAAAGATACATAGCTTTGAGCTTGAATTAGCTTTAGCCATAAAAATCCAGATTCAGAGACCAACCAATTATCTCGGTCAAGCCGAATCGTAATTCATAATTGACTACGCTTTCACCAATGACAGTATCGACTCAAACAAAGCCCTTCCATCTGTATTACCAAGTATAGGATCCGCCGAACGTTCCGGGTGCGGCATCATTCCAAATACATTTTTTCCTTTATTACAAATCCCTGCGATGTTCAACAAAGAACCATTTGGATTAGACTCGTCTGACACTTTCCCATTTTCATCACAATAACGGAAAAGAATTTGCCCGTTGTCTTGTAATGATTTTAGTGTTGTTTCGTCAGCAAAATAGCGGCCTTCGCCATGCGCGATTGGGATTTTATATCCTTTCTTCAGATCTAAACCTGAAGTGATAAGACTATCGTTGTGTTCGGGTTTTATAAAAACATTTTTGCAGACAAATTTCATTTGGTTGTTTCTAAGCAATGCACCCGGCAACAAATGAGATTCCGTAAGGATCTGAAATCCATTACAGATCCCCATCAGGTAACCGCCACCTTCTGCATGTTTAATCACTTTGTCCATAATCGGAGAAAAACGAGCAATCGCTCCTGAACGCAAATAATCACCATAAGAGAAGCCTCCCGGAAGAAAGATAAAATCACATCCTTTCAGATCTGTGTCCTTGTGCCAGAGCTTTTCCACCTGCTGACCCATGATATTTTTTACCACATAAACCAGATCTTCATCACAATTCGAACCCGGAAAAACGACTACACCAAACTTCATTGCTAAATTTTCTTTACCTTTATAAAATTAATTAAACAAAAGGAGCTATTAACCTTATGAAGCAAGAAAAGAAAACCCTGTTTTCAAATCCTATCAATCCTAAGAAGCCATAAATCCTAATCCAAAAATACGCTTATCTTTTAAACTAAACAAATATGCTAAAGTCAATGACCGGTTATGGGGTTGCAGTCGCTGAGAACGACAAGCTTTCGGTAACGGTAGAAATCAAATCACTAAACTCCAAATTCCTTGATCTATCTCTCCGGCTCGCCAAAGAATATGCCGACAAAGAACTGGAAATCCGGAATCTGCTGAATACTTCTGTTGAAAGAGGAAAAGTAGCCATGTCTATAGAGATCAAACAAAAGACAGAAGTAAAACCTAAAGTAAATATCAATAAAGACCTGGTAAAATTTTATTACGCCGAACTACTTGATACTGCTGAGAAATGCGGCGCTTCTAAAGAAGACCTTTTTCGCTCGGCATTAAATCTTCCTGGTGTGGTGGATACTGATTCACAGCTCAACGATAATGAAGCGGAATGGAAATTTATCATGAAAGTAATCCAGGATGCCATCAAAAAATTTGAAGGGTTCCGTCTGGCAGAAGGAAAAGTGCTGGCCGATAAATTTCTAGAGTATCTTTCCAAAGTCGAAGCCTTACTTACAAAAGTTGAAGCCTTTGACCCTCAGCGTATAGAAGGCATCCGCGAACGCATCAAAACACATGTGGCTGAATATTCACAAACTGAAATGGACAAAGGCCGTTTCGAACAGGAACTTATTTTCTACATCGAAAAACTGGACATAAGTGAAGAAAAGGTAAGACTAAAAACACATGTCGAATATTTTAAAGAAACGATGAAAGCTGCCGACAGTAATGGTAAAAAGCTTGGCTTCATTGCACAGGAAATAGGCCGAGAGATCAATACCATCGGCTCTAAAGCCAACGACGCAAACATCCAGAAATGTGTGGTAGAAATGAAAGACGAGCTGGAGAAAATAAAAGAACAGGGAATGAATGTTTTATAAATGAGCGGCAGGATGCTAGATATAAGATTATCTAGCATCCTGCTGCTAGCATCTTAGTTATGAAAAAGGCATTCAAATGGACGTTGCGGATTCTGGCAGGCTTGGTAATTTTTTGCCTTGTTATGACTCCATTCTTAATTGAGAAAATAGACCGGACTCCTTATAAGGAAATGGCCTATTACAAAGAGATGACTACCCAATTGGATACATTTCAATTGGATACGCTCCATCAAAGAGGCCCATACTTTAAAGCAGGTTGGGCAAAGATCAATATAACCCCTTCCTACCTGCCGGTCATGGCCGGTTATGGCTTGCGCGAAAAAACAACCTGCGTGCATGACTCTGTATTTGTCAGAACCTTTGTGTTTGACAACGGTATAAAAAAAGTAGCTTTCATTTCTGCAGATCTTTTGATTTTCCCTCCGATTGTAGAAGAAAAACTTCTTTCGCTTACAAAAAACATGAGCTATCGATATGAAGATCTATACCTTACTGCCACTCATACGCACCATGCACCAGGAGGATGGGCAGAGGGGCCAGCAGGAAGAGTACTGGCAGGAGAATACAATGAGGCCTATGTAAACGAAATCGTTGCGGCCATCATTGCCTCAATAGTTGAAGCACAGTCAAGTCTTGAAGATGCCGAAATAGGTTTGGGGGAAATCAACGCTGCTCGTTTTGTAAGAAACAGAATTAATATGTCTGACAGCAAGGTAGATCCCTGGATCCGGGTGCTTAAAGTAAAAAAGAAATCAGGGAAGGAAGCGGCGCTCATCACCTATTCAGCCCATGCCAATTGCTGTAAAGCGGCATACACCTGCGTTTCCGGTGATTATCCAGGCAGGATGTTAAGTCAAATAGAAAAGACAGGGAAAGTAGATTTCTCTCTTTATGCAGCAGGAATGGTAGGAAGTCATGTACCTGCTACTTCAAAAGAAGGCTTTATAAATGACGCTTATTTTAATGCGTACGGAGATAGTCTGGCAACACTAATAAACAATGGTCTGGACAGTATCAAATTGTCTTCTTCAAACAGTATATGTTCGGCCGTCTTAAAATTACCACTACGTGAACCACATCTTAAAATCTCCAAAGACTGGCGTGTGAGACCCTGGGTATTCAATATGCTTTTTGGAAATTATAACCCTAAACTAAAAATCCTGAAAATTGGTAATGTATTGTTTATTGGTACGCCTTGTGATTTCTCCGGAGAACTAATGTTTGATCTGAATAAATTGGCAAAAGAAAAGCAGGTTAAACTAGTTATTACCAGTTTCAATGGAGCATACGTTGGGTATGTGAATGTAGATAAATATTACGATGAAGATAAAGCGGAAACACGTGATATGAATTGGTTTGGCCCTTACAATCAGGCTTATTTCACGGAGATCATTCAGCGAATTCTTAAAAAAATCTGAAGCGCCCTTTTGTTTTAATTTCTATAAAATCGTCTTCTCCGATTGGCACTCCATCAGAGGCAAAAACGGCTTTATACATCCTGTTTTCAGAATATTTGGTAAGATTAGGACGTTCATCCACAAAAGGGGATCTGCTCATTTCCCTAAGAAAAACATATTCTTCTTCTCCTCTTTTGGAATAAATCAAAATTGATTCCTGACCGTCCATTTCAAACTCTAGTGTTACACCTGCTGATGTCCTGTTGGCTCTTAAATAAGGCCTTGGTGATCGAAGCTTTCTGCCAACCACATTCGTCATGCCGCTTTCAGAAAAGGAAATCAGGTTGCTATACATATACTTAGTTTTACACTATTATTACCTTGAGCAATTTTACACAGTAATTTCAAATGAAAATAGCGATTGTAAGAAAATTACTCAATTAAAAGATTTTAGAATAGGAATAGATGAGCAAAACGGGATGATTTAGCTGTTTTTATAAAAAGACAGATCCTTATCTGGTAAAAAGTACGTAAGAAAATCTTTGGAAATCTAGGGAATCAAAAAATCACTTCTCATAAGCATATATTACTGCGATGGTTTTATATATTTGCCAACTAGCCTTTTGAAACGTTTCTTTGCCTTGGTGCTGGAAAATATATCATAAAGGATAACTGTTTTATAATTAACAAGCATCCTGTTTGGAGCCGTTCTAAAATCTAAAGTCTACTATCTAATATCTAAAAATACCATGAATAAAAAAGTAATGTTGATGATCCTCGATGGGTGGGGAATTGGTTCAAATCCTAAAGTATCTGCGATTGCAAATGCCAAAACTGAATTTATAGATTCTTTATATAAAAAATACCCGCACAGCAAACTGGAAGCTTCTGGTCTTGCGGTAGGATTGCCTGAAGGACAAATGGGGAACTCTGAAGTAGGCCACATGAACCTTGGTGCCGGACGTGTAGTGTACCAGGACTTAGTGAAAGTAAATCTTGCCGTAAAAGATAAAACACTTGGCAAAGAAAAAGTGCTGGTAGATGCACTTCAATATGCTAAAACAAATAATAAAAAAGTACACTTCCTTGGACTTGTTTCCGATGGTGGTGTACACGCACATATTGAACACCTGAAAGGCCTTTGCGACATCGCTAAAGAAAATGGATTAACGAATGTTTTCATTCATGCCTTCATGGATGGAAGAGACACTGATCCAAAAGGAGGCTTAGCTTATGTTGCTGATCTTGAAAAACATTTGAAAATTTCTGCAGGAAAAATTGCTACCGTGATAGGTCGTTACTATTCTATGGACCGCGACAACCGCTGGGAGCGTGTGAAACTCGCTTACGACCTGATGATAAAAGGAGAAGGTAAAAAATATAAATCTGCTGCGGAAGCAATCTCTGCTTCTTATGTTGCAGATCCCAGAGGTGATGAGTTTATTCTTCCCGCTGTAATGACTGGCACAGACGACAAACCTTTGGCTGTAATCGAAGAAGGTGATGTGGTACTTTGTTTTAACTACCGTACCGACCGTGGTAGAGAAATCACTTTGGCATTAAACCAAAAAGACTTCCCGGAACAGGGAATGAAAAAATTAAACCTTTATTACGTTACGCTTACAAACTACGACGATAGTTTTACCGGAGTAAAAGTAATTTTTGATAAAGACAATCTTAAAAATACACTTGGTGAAGTATTGGAAGGTGCTGGAAAAAAACAAATTCGTATTGCAGAAACTGAAAAATATCCACACGTAACTTTCTTTTTTTCTGGCGGACGTGAAAAAGAATTCAACGGAGAAAAAAGATTGTTATGTCCTTCGCCAAAGGTTGCCACTTACGATATGCAACCAGAGATGAGCGCTTTTGATATTCGTGATAAAATAATTCCGGAACTAAAAAACAAATGGCCGGATTTTGTATGTCTTAATTTTGCAAACCCTGACATGGTAGGCCACACCGGTGTATTTGCGGCTGCTGTTAAAGCTTGCGAAGTAGTCAACGATTGCGCAGAAGCAGTAATTACCGCAGGACTTGAAAACGGCTACACCTTCATCGTCATTGCGGACCATGGAAATGCAGACGTGATGATCAACGAAGACGGTACACCAAACACGGCACATACTACCAATCTTGTCCCTTGTATTCTTATAGACAAAGAATATCACAAACCAATTAAAAACGGTAAACTTGGTGACATTGCCCCTACCATTCTTGAATTGATGGGTGTGCAGAAACCTGCGGAGATGACTGGGGTTTCGCTACTATAATTCTCAACCCTCCGATGGCTTAGAGCTGTCGGATGGTTAACTTTTTTATGTGCCTGTTTTCATTTTTAATTTTAAATGTCCTGTTTGCATGAGAGGCTCTCCAACACTCCACATTTGCCCATTTTTGATTACCACATTAAAATCATTTCTTTGTCCCTTTATAAAGGAAGCCGCCGCACCGAAGGGGATTCTAAATCTAAGCCAATTCCCATAAACGGCATTCTTTCTGTTAATGGTAATATTGATATAATCTGTCCCTTTATTTCTATTGAATAGTTTTTTATTAACTGATATTTTTAGCATCTCCACAGGTTTGCCTTGGTTGTCGTATCCCTGATATAGTGATCTTGTTTTGCCGTCAGAATACTCGACTTCTATCTTATCCAGTTGGCGGGCAATGCTTGAATCCAGTCGAATATAGAGAGTATCCTCATCGAAGGTTTTCATACAATATTGCCCAATGGTTAATGTCGATGAAATATGATAGAGTGTATCATTTGCCTTTTTTATCGTTCCATAATGCTCAGCATAAACGTCATTGTTGTGGCAGTTGTAAATGAAATTAATAGTACTGTCTTTGTTGATCCGAATTAAACAATTGTACTTTCTAGTTCTATCTGTTGATGTTCCTGAATAGATTTGTCC
>JANYCO010000571.1 GCA_025360235.1 Cytophagales bacterium | reverse complement strand
AAAACTGCCGACTGGAACTACCAGTTCCTCTTAGATTATTTTGCTTCTCCAACGCCCTCAAAAAAGAAAAAAGGTGGCATAGAACTTAACCTCAAAAAACTTGATCTTAAAAATATTCGTTTCTATATTCATCCTACAAATGACGCATGGTGCCGTGATCATGGCCCTGCATTTCTTATCAATCCAAAAGCTGATAAATATAAAAAAGTTATAGTTGATTGGGGGTACAATGCCTGGGGAGGAAAATATCCTCCTCATGATCTTGATGATATTATTCCTACCCTAATTGGAGAGAAGTGTAGAATACCAGTGTTCAATCCTGGAATTATAATGGAAGGTGGCTCTGTTGATTTTAATGGGAAAGGAACGGTATTAACAACTAGTTCCTGTCTTTTGAATAAAAATCGCAATCCTCATCATTCACAAAAACAAATTGAAGAATATTTAACTAATTTCTATGGAGTATCGAATATTCTTTGGCTTGGAGATGGGATTATTGGAGATGACACAGATGGACATATTGACGATATTACAAGGTTTATAAACGAGGATACAGTGGTTACGGTGATTGAAGAGAATTCTTCGGATGATAATTATGAACCACTGAGAGAAAATCTAAAATTACTTCAAAAGATGCGGTTGGAAGATGGGAAACAATTGTCCATAATAGAATTACCAATGCCTCATCCTGTTGTACATGATGGAATGAGGTTGCCTGCTTCTTATGCCAATTTTTATATTTCAAATGCAGCTGTTATAGTACCTACTTTTAGAGATACTACAAATGATAAAAAGGCCCTGGATATTTTGAGTAGCTGTTTTAAAGACAGGAAAGTGGTAGGTTTGGACTCAACGGATATTATTTGGGGTTTAGGGAGCTTTCATTGCCTTAGTCAGCAAGAACCTGATGTTTAAGTAATGATAGGTAAATATCAACAAAACAGATGGATATGCATTAAAACACAAAAGCCGCTTCCGTCTGAAGTGGCTTTTGTAAGAAATTAAACAGGTTATGAATAAATTGTGTTATTTGAATATATATTACTTATATAGGTGGAAAAGTAACCGTCAAACCGAAATATTTTTTTAAGTGTTTTTACGGGTAGGCTTATAATGCGAAAAAGCCTCCGGAAATTAATTCTGAAGGCTTTTTCGCATTATAATTTTAATTTTCGAATATTCTAACGAAAAGAATTATTGTAAAGTTGAGGTGTATTCACTTGCTTTACACTCACCGTCTGATTTATAGAAGGCTTGTTGTTCTCAACTTTAATAACATCTTGATTATTATTTCGTAATGTAGGTTGAGTTTTGTTGATGATTATACCAACTGCTAAAACAATGAAGAGAGAAGATATCTTAATCGTAAAACTCTTATCTGTATTATTAAATCCCATGCGTTGTGTCAGATTTACGTCCTAATATTTAATTTAAAATTAATACTTTTTTTCCGAAAAAAGTAACCATTGTCAATAAAATATTATTTTTTTGTACTTTTCCAATGTACTATATTATTATAAAATGCTAGATTTGCCCTTAAATTCACTGTGGGGGTTATTACGGATATGAAAAGGATTTTGTTTGTTTGTCTTGGTAATATTTGCCGCTCTCCTTTAGCGGAGGGTGTTTTTAATGATTTTATTACCAGTAAAGGGCTTAAAAATAGTATTTTGTGTGATTCTTGCGGTACTGCAGGGTATCATATTGGTTCCCCTCCGGATAAAAGATCTATTTTAACTGCTTCTAATCATGGAATAAAATTGGATCATCAGGGTAGAAAACTGTCCGTTAGAGATTTTGAGGAATATGACTATATTTTTGCAATGGATAAGAATAATTATGAGGACATTTTAGCACTAAAGAGAAAATCTGTAGGAAACGCGAAGGTACACTTGTATAGAGAGTTCGATCCTAAGGGTAATGGAGATGTTCCCGATCCCTACCATGGCACAATGGACGACTTTGAAGAGGTTTATGAGATATGTAGCCGTACTTCAAAAAAATTATTGGAATTTATTCAAAGGGGATAATATTTTCATTGGATTAAAATATTATCCCTGTTACATTCGTCTACCTAAGAAAATTAAATGCGCAGTCTTACTTTTGTCTCTATCGTTATCCTTGTTTTTGTTTCTGTGGATATTTATGTTTTTCAGGGAGTGAAAACATTAACAGAATCGTTCTCTCCTACTACCAGAAAGGTATTGTATCTTCTCTATTGGTCAATTACGGCACTTGCAGTAGCTTTCTTTATGGCTGCTTTTCTTGTCAATTTTGAAAAATGGAACAGAATTATTCGTTTGGTAATGATTGGAATATTGACGGTGAGTTTCTTTACGAAATTCGTATTTATGATCTTCGTTTTTCTGGACGATATTCTTCGGGGGATTCAATGGGTAGTGCAAAAGGTGAAAACTCAATTCAGCAGTGAACCAATCTCTACTGAAAACCCTATACCCCGATCGGAGTTCCTATTGAAAGCAGGTCTGGTGGCAGCTTCAGTGCCTTTGGTAGGAATGACCTGGGGTATTGTTTCAGGTGCACACGATTACAGAGTTAGAAGACAAAGGATCGTACTTAAAAATTTACCTTCTTCATTTCATGGTTTGAAAATTGTCCAACTTTCTGATATTCATTCCGGAAGTTTTTATAATAAAACAGCTGTAAAAGGTGGGGTAGAGATGGCCATGAGGGAAAAAGCCGACGTCATTTTTTTTACTGGAGACCTTGTAAACAATGAATCTTCAGAAATGAAATATTATCAGGAAATTTTCGAAAAAATAAAAGCACCTCTTGGCGTTTATTCAACCCTTGGGAACCACGACTATGGCGACTATACCCAATGGTCGTCTCTTCAGGCGAAGCAGGAAAATCTTCAAACATTAATAAAGATTCACAAGCAGATGGGTTGGAACTTGCTTATGAATGAACATCGAATGTTGGAAAGAGGAGGAGATAAACTAGCTATTATTGGAATTGAAAACTGGGGTGCAAAAGGGAATTTCCCAAAGTATGGAAAGATGAAACAGGCTTATGCAAATACAGAAGATGCCTCAGTTAAACTACTACTCTCTCATGACCCAAGTCATTGGGATGCTCAAGTGAGAAAGGATTATAAAGATATCGATATCATGTTCGCAGGCCATACACATGGAATGCAGTTTGGAATTGACAATAAATTTATCAAATGGAGTCCGGTTCAATATATGTACGAGCAATGGGCTGGTTTGTACACAAAAGAAAATCAACATTTGTATGTTAACCGTGGTTTTGGATTTATAGGTTTCCCGGGAAGGATAGGAATGTTGCCAGAGATAACGGTGATGGAGTTGGTGAAAGGTTAATTTTAAATTAAGAATTAAAAATTA
>JANYCO010000570.1 GCA_025360235.1 Cytophagales bacterium | reverse complement strand
AAGGATTATCACTCTTGTTTGATGCTTTATCATCCTTATCTTTTTCAGAGTCTTTTTCAAAAAATCCATGTGTAGCAATATGCAAAATCTTCGCATCTCTAACCGCTTTCACCGCATCTTCTGTGGAAAGAGTGCCTGTATAAAGCGTGCTGGCCCAGTTGTTCGTTTTTAATACATTGTCAATTTTTTGTACCTCAACACCAGAACCAGGTAAACGTTTGAGTTGGCCAGATCTGAAATTTGATGTTCCATTAAGGGATCCGAAATCAGGATCTCCCATCAATACTACTTTTTTTGACGCAGAAGCTATTGGCTTAACAGTAAGTAAGTCTTTTGTATTGGTTACTGTTTGTATATCCATTTCATCCAGAATATACCGTTTGGTAGCAGGGTTAAATACACTTAAAAGATTTATGTTATTGTAAATTCCATCAGGAGAAAAATATACTTTTTTAGAAGTACCGAGATAGACGGCTATTTTACTCCAATAATTAGCATAACAAAATTCGTCCGCTACATTAAATTTAATGGTATTGCGATAGTAAATGATAAACCTATTCTCCAGATCAGTACCGTTTTTCATTAAAATTATATCCGGATTATTTTTTGTTTCAGGAGTAATAATAAGTGCTGCATAGTAAACTGAATCTTTTTCTTCCTTACCTTCAAATTTATACTGAATATAAGTACCTCCAAGATCTGCCTTATATTTGCGGAAACGAATAATTTCGACAGCCGCTTCTCCAGGTCTTAAAACCTTCTGTACATCCTGCCATGTATAGGTCTGTGCGTCTGTAGCTGTTTTGAAAAGTTCTGATTTTAGAGATAAGGTTTTCTCTAATTCGTTTGTCTTTTTTTCAAGGCTATCAATATTAACAGTCAATTCACTTTTGGGTAACACATACAATTGAGCCAAATATTCTTTATCAGACTGCCATTTTTTAAAAGATTCTATCAAGGCTGGGTCGTTACTGCCAAGAATTCTCTGTCTTACTTTATTGGAAGAGTTAAATAATATAGCTTTAGTTGCAAGCTGCGTATTGTACATTTCAGAAAGTACACTAGGGTCAATGGGATAACGTGCAGCAGCAAAAGAATTAAATTGTTCGAAACGATCGCTGAATTTTTTATAGAATTCTTCCTTCTCTCTTTCACTCATAGAAGGGAAATACTTCTTAATCTCCTCTTTGTAATTGGAAATGGTGAGTTGCCAGTATTTGGTTGCCTCATCATATTTTCCCATAGCAGTATATACTCTTGCAAGATTGGCAATAGTATAAGTATAATCGGGATGGTGTTCTCCTAGTTTCTCTTTACGGATACGAACCGCTTCAAGATAACTCTTCTCTGCTTCAGGGTATCGTCCCATGTGTTCGTATAGGTCACCCAGATTACTGAGTGCTCGGGCGTAGTTGGGATGATTGGCTCCAATACTGTTCTTTATTATATCAAGATCTTTCACAAATAAGCCTTCTGCTTCTTTGTATTTCCTCGTTTCAAGGTAAAGGAATGCAAGGTTATTTAAGGTAGAGGCGTATTCAGAATGGGTTTCACCTAGTACATTTTTAAGAATTGAAAGCGATTGTTTGTAAATCTGTTCTGCTTTGTCGTATTCACCTGTTTCTTCATAGAGATTGGCAAGATTGTTTAGGCAGAGGGCATATTCATGATGTTGCTCACCATATACCGCCTTGATAATCTCTGCAGATTGTAAGTATAAAGGAACAGCTTCCTTAGTTCTGTTAACACTCTCATAAAATTCCGCAAGGTTGTTTAACGAAGCCCCATATTCAGGATGTTTTTCACCTAAGGATTCCTTCCGAATGTTCATCGCCTGAATGTACATAGGTTCAGCTTGTTCGTAATGCCCCATGTTTTTGTACAACAATGCCAGATTGTTTAATGTTGTAGCATAGAGTGGATGTTTATCGTTTAGAATATCTTTTGTAATGGTGAGTGCTAACTTTAAATTCGTTTCCGCCAGTTCGTATCGGCCCGTTTCATCATAGAGTAGCGCCATATTGTTAAGCAGATCGGCATAATCAAGATTTTTTTCACCAATAGTCTCAAAAATAAGTTTTTTACTTTCTGTATAATTTGTTTCAGCCTTATTGTATTGACCTGTGCTACGATAAAGATCAGCCAGAGCAACTAATGTATTTATATAAAGAATGTTCTTTTCACCTACAGCACTTTTATAAGATTTTAAAGTTTTCTCTAAAAGACGTTCTGCTTTATCAAATTTATTCTGCAACTTATAAATCAAAGCAAGATTGTTAATACATGAAGCATATTCCTCTGAGCGGGTACCTTTGTTTTCATGGTATATATCTGCCATTTCATTATAATAGACTTCCGCTTCAGCAAATTTTTGTCTGTGCTTATACATCGAGGCAAGACTATTTAATATACTTAAATAGTCTTTGTGTTTTGTGCCATTTGTTTTTTTAATAATTTCCTTAGCAGTTATATAATTAATTTCCGCATCTTTATTTTTGCCATTTCCTTTTTGTAGGTCAGCCATTGCTTTGAGAGCATTGGCGTACTCAATACTATTTTCTCCGTAAAGATCTTTCTTAGCTGGAATATTTTTTTGATAAATAGAATCCACTGCTTTGAACTTATATTGATTTATACAAGTGTTGGCCAGATTGTCCATGAGCATAATATAATCGGCTGTTTTCTCTCCATTGGTTTGTCGTTCAATGCGAAGTGAATTTGTAAAATAGACTTCCGCCTTTGCAAAATTATTCAGACCATAATACACCTGTGCCATGCTCGTCTGAGCAATGAAATTATTAGAATGGTTGTAATCAGCAGGAGGTTTTGAATAAAAGTCAATCGATTTATTTAAATAGACTTCCGCTTTTGAGAATTTTTTTAACTCAATAAGCGAAAGCCCGATCATATTATTCATCTCATAAAATTCTGCAGTATCCTTATATATTTTTTCTACCGCTGGAATTAACTTTTCGAGATCGGTTACCGTCCCGGCATAATCACCAGCTTCATATTTGGCATGTGCTTTTTCATAATCCTCACCAAGATTTATTATTTGTCCGTTACTCTGAACAATAGCGAAAAAGAAAATCAGATATGTCAAATAGAGATAACGCATATTACTGGAATGTAACTATAGTGTCTTTTGTTGTAATTGATATTGGATTTAAGAAAACCGGACCTTGGGGTGGGTAAAATGTTGATGTAACTTTAAAATCATATGTGGTTCCCTGAATAAGGCCTGGTACAGCTCCCTCAAGTGTGAAAGCATTGTAAGAAGGATTCGGAGGAAGAGGAAAACTGCTCCATTTTGTTCCTTTGGTATCTTTAAAATACAATATTTCTGTTCCGAAAATATAAGGACTATTGGCATTGTAATTTGTAGTAAGTGTAAGCTGTGTAATTCCTGCTGTAACAGGATTTATATAAAATCCGGAAAAGTTAGGATTTGGTGGAATAGGTGCTTTATATTTTATCATATAGTTTACATCACTTCGGAGAGAATCGCCATTGTGAAAAACAACATAAAAAGCAACCAGTGAATCATACAATGGAGTTTGTGTTGTATAGTAATCCTCCACCAATCCAATTTTTCTGCCTCCATTAAACTTTCGGTAAATATTAGGGGAGCCCTTAATTATAAACCCATGATCAAATAACTCCACTGGTGATGGAGCTATGATAGCACCTTGCAACAAATAAGTGGTATTTACCCCTTTTAATGTAGAAGCAACCTTGACAGGGTATGCTGCAACACTAACAGAATACTCATTTGCAGAATAGGTATCTTTCTTTTTATTACAACCTAAAAAAAGAATAACGATACCGATTGTTATTAATAATTTCTTATTCATATTTATTTCTTTTTCTTTTAAATTGATAAACCAAACCAATGCATTGTGTAATAGAAGAAAAATTGTAATGTATTTTATCATAACCCGAATTTTGATTTCCTGCAATACCATTCGTTCTGATATTTATAACTGGATCAACATGCATATAATCAAGGCTTACGGCAAGTGAGAATCTTTTAGTCATGGAGAACCGAAAAGTAGTTCCTAAATTATACCCCAGGGTTTTGGAATGACCATCCTGTTCGAAAGAATAATTGTGATAAGTAGTATTGGTTCCCTGATGCGTTCTGAATGATAAATTTATACCAGGCTTTCTAACATCAATAATTCCAGCTCTTACTTTAAAATCCCATGTAAATCTCTTTCCGATTTTCACTGAGTACATTGGCCCAACGAGAAAATGTGTAAAAGACCAGCTGTCTGATTTTTTTTTACCCTTGCTATTGTTAGTACTGGTATTTGTAGAACCTGGATTATTGTTCTGAGGTGTAGAAGCACTTACATTACTATAATTATTGGCGCCACCATAAACTTCTCCAAATTTTTGATAATCAAATTTATTGGCAAAATAGCCTAAACAAAAACTGAATCCAAGTCTTCTGAAAATATAGGTACCAACTTCAAGTTTAATGTTTCCATTATTATTCTTGGCAAAACCTGGTTCATGCCCTGAATTACTATAGGAAGTAGATTGTAAATCCCCCAGAGGAATTGAAGAACCAGGACCATTGCCAGAAATACTTATATAGCCCCTTGGCAAACGATGGTTAAACAGAATAGGTTTTTTTGCGCCTTGCATTTGAATACTTGCGAGTTCCTTATACGGAATAGTATAAGTGCTAAACTCAGGATCATTATAGGTCTTGTAGGTGGCTTCCTTACGAGTTGTTTTAAGTAATTTAGCCTTTATCTCTTCCCCCGTTTTAGTCTTAATAATATCCTGACAAAAAACAGTGTTGTCTATTCCTATTGAAATTGTAAGGAAGATAAGTAAAAAGTATTTTTTCATTTGTTTATTCAAAGTATAAATTTGTGTACTAAGTTAGCCATTTATTCCTCCACTTCCAAAAATTCAAGGATTTCTGATAATTCATCAAAAGATTTTAAACCTGGACTTATCTCATTTCCTCCCTTTAGCTCAATACCAAAGGGTTTAAGAATTGTTAATATCTTTTGTAAATAATTGGGATTAATTTGAGAACCAGATAAGATAACCTTATTTTTTGTGCAAAAATCAAGTAGACTTTTTTCATTATCAGAAATAGTCCCATCATATAGAATAATATCTTCCTTTGCCAAAGATTCATCATTTAAAGTAGTGGTATAAAGTAATAATGGAATAGAAGTAATTCTTCTGAAATCAGCACGTAAATTGTAAGGGAGTTGAATGTAATCAGGTTTGATTTCATGTATTAACTGAATGCTATAAGCTTCGTCAAAAAACAGATCTTCAAATTCAAGTGCTATTTTGATACCTGATACCCAGCCTGCAATTTCTTTAATTTTAGCGTATTCAAGCGCCTTTGGATTGGATTTCCCCACAGGAAAACCAATTATTTCAACCCCCATTCCTGCACAATAACGGGCATCGGAAAGGTTGGTAATGTTTCCTGCTTTTACAAAGGTTTTTAGAGCCATAGTTCCCACTACTTTAAATTCATGACAAATTTAGACTTTATTGACTAAAATATAGGTATTTTTGCAAATAATATCGGTTACATTAAATAATTTCAAGTCATTAACGGAAGATGAGCAAACACGGTAGAGTGCTGGTAGCGATGAGTGGGGGAATAGATAGTTCTGTAGCAGCAGTAATGTTGCACGAACAGGGCTATGAGGTGATCGGCATGACCATGAAAACCTGGGATTATGCTTCTTCCGGCAGTTCAAAAAAAGAGACAGGTTGTTGTAGTCTGGATTCTATAAACGATGCACGGAATATTGCTGTCAGCCTTGGCTTTCCTCACTACATACTGGACATTCGTGAAGAGTTTGGAGATTATGTGATCAATCATTTTACAGATGAATATATTGCGGGTAGAACACCTAACCCATGTGTGTTATGCAACACGCATATCAAATGGGACGCACTTCTGAGACGAGCAGATAAACTCGATTGTCAGTTTATCGCTACAGGACATTATGCCAACATCAGACAGGAAAACGGAAGGCAGGTTATTTCAAAAGGGATAGATGAAAATAAGGATCAGTCTTATGCCTTGTGGGGAATTTCTCAACAAAGCCTGAGTCGGACTATGTATCCCTTGGGTCATTTAAGAAAAACCGAAATTAAAAATTTTGCAAAAGAACGGGGGTTTGTGGATTTGGTAAATAAATCTGAATCCTATGAAATTTGTTTTGTTCCGGACAATGATTACAGAGGTTTTCTAAAAAGACGCGTGCCTGGTTTGGAAGAAGAAGTAAAGGGGGGGGAGTTTGTGCTTACTGATGGTACCGTTGTGGGTAAACATGAAGGTTATCCTTTTTATACCATTGGTCAGCGAAAAGGATTGGGTATTGCGATGGGCTATCCGATCTTTGTAACGGAAATTCAAAAGGAAAAAAACAGGGTTGTTTTGGGTAAATTAGATGAATTGTCTAAGGATGCCATGTGGGTGCATAAATTAAATATGGTAAAATATGCAGATCCTCTAACCAAAACATACGAAACGATAACGAAGGTCCGTTATAACGACGATGGAGCTCTGGCCACCATCACTCAGGTAGGAGATGGAATGAAAGTGTTGTTTAATGAAGGTGTTTTTGCAATTGCTCCTGGTCAGGCTGCCGTTTTTTACGAAGGCAATGATGTAATAGGAGGAGGTTGGATACAATCAAGTTTCAAACAAGAAAAATGAGAATATATACTATAATTATTGCTGCTTTTTTTACGTTAGCATTGCTTTCCTGCAAGAAATACGCTGACCCTAGTTCGGAAGATCTTGGTTATAGTTATTTTCCAATCAGCGACGGCGATTATTCAATATTCAGTGTTTCGGACACCACAATTCTTGACTCCATTACCTTTGCTACGAGTGACTATTCTATAAAAGAAGAAATTCATAGCCCTATAACCGTAAATGATGAAGTACGGTATCAGGTTTATGTTTATTATAGCACTAATGGAGGTGCCTGGAATTCTTACCCGGACTCGGTTTGGACTGAATTTAATACCAATGGTAAAATTATCAGAGTTCAAAATAATGTACGTTTTGTAAAACTGGTTTTCCCTTTTGCTGTTGGTAAAAGCTGGGATGGAAATATTTCAGACCCCACCAACGATCCTCAAAATTATTATGTAATGAAAGATATTTACAGGTCATTTTCTCATAATGGTCTTTACTTTCCAAAAACAGTAACGGTAGTGCAGGCAAACGACAGCAGTGCTATTGGTCAATATAAATCAATGGAAGTTTATGCAAATGATAATGGACTTGTTTATAAAGAAATAAAGGATTACAGTTACCAAAGCTCTAGCGGAGTTACTCCTGGTAGAAGACAGGGAGGAACTCATTATATTCAGAAATTAATAAAACATGGCAGGTACAAATAAGCCCCGGTTTTTATTCCTTTTGTTAATTTTATCATCCAACGTACTTTGTGCCCAAAACAAAAAGTACGTTGTTTATTTTACAGACAAAAATACCAATCCTTATACAATTTCAAATCCATCCGCTTATTTGTCAGCAAAGGCTATTCAGCGAAGACAAAATCAGCATATAAGTATTACATCAGGTGATCTGCCCGTTACTCCAGCCTATCTTGATAGTCTTACTACAAAGGGTGCACAGATCATATATGCACTTAAGTGGATGAATGCTGTTGTAGTATCAGCAGATTCATTGGAAATGGTTAGTATTAATTTACTTCCTTTTGTAAAAAAATCTAAAAGTGTTGCAAGAAAAATGACTACTCACGAATATTGTGAGGATAAAGCTATTGAAACAAATCAAACTACTCAGACAAATATTTCTTACGGCATTTCCTATAACCAGATCTACATGCAGGAAGCTGATCAAATGCATTCTGATGGCTTTCATGGCGAAGGCATAACTATAGCCCTTCTTGATGCAGGATTTAAGAATGCTTCAACTGTTACATTTCTAAACCATTTGTATACTAATAATAAAATTATTGCCACCTATGATTTTGTGGACAATGAAACGGATGTGTACGACGACGATCAGCATGGGTTGGAAGTGCTCAGCACGATAGCCGGGTTTCAACAAGGTGCTCTTATTGGTACTGCTTACAATGCTTCATTCATATTGCTCCGAACAGAAAATGCTTTTACAGAAACTGAATTGGAAGAGACCAATTGGGCAAGAGGAGCAGAATATGCCGACAGCATTGGAACTGATATTATAAGTACTTCTCTTGGTTATACCACTTTTGATTCAAACAGTACAAGTCATACGTATCAGGATATGGATGGAAATACTACTATAGCTGCTATAGCCGCAGACTTTGCTGCTTCAAAAGGAATATTGGTTTTGGCTAGTGCAGGAAATGAAGGAGCCAATAGTTGGCATAAAATTTCTACACCTGCTGATGGTGATTCAGTCCTGGCAATCGGTGCTGTAGACTATAATATGACCTACGTTGACTTTAGTTCAGTAGGTCCTTCCGCTGACGGAAGAATAAAGCCGGATCTTGCAGCAAAAGGCTCTGTGGTTGCTTTGGGCTCTCCTTCAGGAAGTATAACCTATGCAAGTGGTACATCTTTTTCTTGTCCGCTCACTGCAGGACTGGCGGCAGGAGTTTGGCAGGCATTTCCTACACTCTCCAATATGGAGATTGCAGATGCGTTAAAAAAATCAGCTACTCAATTTTCAAATCCGGACAACTACCTTGGCTATGGAATTCCAAGATATAACAAAGCAAAGGAATATATAAACTTTAAATATTTTAATGCTGGTATCGATTTCATTGTTTATCCCAATCCAATAAGAGACGAGTATCTTTCTTTTACTTCCGATGGTAAATATTATAATCAATCTGTTGAAATAAGAATGTTTGATATGCTTGGAAGGTGGGTAGCTACCGATAAGGTTTTGATCAATAATGTAAGAAATGAAACGAGCATAAATTTTAGCATTTTTCCTGAAGGAATGTACCAACTTCAATTTCATTTTCCTGATAGAACGGTTAATAAAAAAATTGTTAGGTATTAAAAAAACGAGCCCCACCTTTCGGCAGAACTCGTTCAACATTAAACAAACAACTAAGCAAGTCTAATTTATTTGCGTTTAATAGTAATCCTTTCCGGAGCACTCCAAACTTTAAATTCATTTGTATAGTATAGGTAACCTGAAGAAGCCTGAGCTTCGTACTCCCCGGCAATATCCGCTTTTAAGTCAAGATTGATTTCTCTAGTTTCCTCAGGCAACATTTGACGGTAGTAGAAGAAAATATTATTATCTCTTACTTCATAGAAATCAACTTTCTTCTTTTCAGTTAATTCTTTCAATTGCCAAGGCTGTGCACTCAATCCTGCTGGGATTCCTACAATTGCCATGGTCATTGGGAGACCGTCTTTTGTGCTATTTTTAAGAACAGTTGTAAGTCTTACTGTTTCACCAACAAAAGTAGATTTGCTGCTTAGTTTAGTGTTAATACTAACCTTACATTCCGCATCGTTTTGAGGAAGTGACGTACTGTAATTTACAGCGATAGAATAGGGCAGAGGATTCTCCGCATTTTTATATTTCACTTTAATGGTGTGTTTTCCTTTTGAAATATATTTTTCCAATCCATTTAAAACGATTGCTTCTCTTTCTCCTGCTTCATAAGACTTCTCTGATACTTTCTTTCCATCTACATAAAGCTCAATTGTGCCACTTTCATCTGTCTTCTTAGAATATTTTGCATATTCTGTAAGTGCTTTTAAAGCCAATACGGTACCTTGCGTAGAACTAAATCCTCCGGAGCCGGAACGTGAACCGATCAGGAATTGAACTGATTTATTCAAGGCGTTCTGATCAGGTTTACCCGACTTGATCATTGCCAGGATCACAAGTGAAGTTGCTTCCGTTGTCAATGAATTTCCTTGAGAATAAGTAATCGAATGTGATTTACCAGTCCAGCTGCCATTCTTATCTTGCAATGAATATAATACTTCCATAGCTTTCAATGCAAGTTTGTCGTCTTTGAAATTGTAAAGTGAATTGGCAGCTAACGCTAATTGATATGGATCTTTAGATTCCATCGCTTTTGCATATACTTTATCAAGCTCTTTTCTGATCTCTCTGTTTCCTGCTTCGGATAAACCATAAACGATGTAAGCATTGGTAACATCTTCACTAGCTCTTCCAAACTGATCCAGAGCTTGTGCACTGCGTTTGAAACCACCGTTTCCATCTCTTCTGCTTAACAACCATGCTTGTGTACGGTTAATCATTTCTCCATCTACATTGTTGTATACACGTTTCATATCACTGAACTGCATCAATCCATAAGCAGTTAGTCCTTCATGCGCAGGAGTGCCTCCAAACCATTCATATCCTTTTTCTTTAGTTTCATAAGAAATTAATCTTTTGTACCCTTTATCAAGAAGTGTTTCCACTCCTTCAGCCGGAACACCTTCTCCCGTTTCAAGCATATATTGTTTTACCATTACATTTGGATAATTACTGGTAGAAGTTTGTTCGAAACAACCATAAGGTTCTCTCAAGATAGATTCTATTCCTTTCATCAGGTCAGTCACTACAGATGGATAGGCAGTAAATTCAGCCTTTACAGAACCATCAACTAAATTATTGATTTCAAAAGAATATTCTTTTTCTTTCTCATTACCTGATGAAAGGAATAGAATCTATATTGAGAGAACCTTATGGTTGTTTCGAACAAACTTCTACCAGTAATTATCCAAATGTAATG
>JANYCO010000546.1 GCA_025360235.1 Cytophagales bacterium | reverse complement strand
GCATTAACAATTAAAATTATTGCAAACCTTCTCATTAAAAATAAAATTATTTATTTTGAACCTGAAATAATATTGCAATTATTATTTGCCAGGGTCTGGTAGGTTGCGATGGAGGCGTTCGATTATGTGTCAGCAAATGTTTTGGGAGCAGTCTTCTTACTTAGTGGATGGATTGGTTTGATTTACAGGAGGGTGCTTATTATAAGGAAATTTTGACTAAGCCACCGGGCGTCTCAATTTTCCCCCCACCAAATATAAGAATCCGACCCGCTTGAATATTGGAACGAAATGTAGGAAATTGACTTCCGAGGCACCACTTGACTTGTCCCCAAACACTGTCAACGTGCGAAAAACATGTGAGCTCGTGCGTTTGTGCAATGATTTTATGTTATCTCTTTGCTTTGTGACAGTTACGTAACAACAACAACGACAATGTTACGAATGTTCTTTACAATAACTAGGTGTCGTATGCATGTACAGCGGAAATCAAATGGATATTGGTACTAACTTGCATCTAATTTCGTGCTTCCGGTGTATTATTTGCGTTAGTCCAATCAGACAATGTTCACTGATACCAGTTGCAAAGTTGTAATGCTAATATTATTTTATCCAGAATGGAGCGTGTTCTTGTATTGTACAGTATAATGATTGTGTTTAATTGAGTGTTCTGTGTGCCGTGCCCAGGCAGTAATGATGGCAATGCTTTATTTATATAAATAATTAAGGATTTGTTTAAAAATACCAGTTGATCCCCGTTGATCCGTTCATTACCCTGTACCACGTGGAGCCGAGAAAATTAAATTATCCTCTATCTACTAATGTGAATATTTTTTAATTAAATAACTGCACGTTCGTCTGTTAGCGCGACTGTTACACGACATGAGTCAAGACATTAGGTCTTTTTTCATCACTTCTGGCGACAAGCCTATATTTCATCCTGTCCAAACGCAGCAGAATTTTTGCGCACGCTGTAACAGATCATTTGCGAACAAAGGAGCTTTGTGTATGCACACCAAAGCGAAACACCCGCCAACCGCTTCAAATTTCAAGAAAGCTTCTTCAAATTTACAAAGAGTTACCGACAACCCCTCTACTGAAGTCGATGGTTTAGCAGCACTTGGTGCATATAATGAAGTAGATGAAGAAACGAATGAAATAGATAAAAACGTCCCAGAGCAAGAACTAGTTGAAAGTGTGCGAATAACAAGGAAAAAGGGAATAGTTACGAAAAGGTTTTCGTACACATTGAGAGAAAAACTTTCAACAATCCAGTTTTACGATTCTATAGGTACGTAATTTAAAATTTGTTATTTTCATTGACAAACAGAGAGTCTGCAACACCATGAAAAGCTTGAGATGATTTCAAAAAGTAAAGGGATACCAGCTGGGACCACAGAAAAATGGATTAAAAAAAGGGATAAGTTCCTTCAAAGCAAACAAGTAAAGTCTAATTTAAAAAAGAAAAAAATTGGAACTGGACGCAAGTGTGCATTTCCTTTGACTGAAGAGAAACTTGCGAAGGAAATTATAGAAAGAAGACAGAGAAATTTCAAGTACAGTTATAGAGAAATGGTCAAAAAATACAAAGAATACTCAGAAGATGAAAACATAACCAAGGCGGAAAATTGTAAATATTCGAACAAATTGTTTTGGGGTTTTTTCAGAAGAAGGAGATTTGTTAATAGAGTGAAATCGTGTGTCAAGGTATCATTCTCACTTGCCAGTCCATTTTGCTAATTAACCAGAGTTTAAACCTTGAGGAGAATATTAAGAAGTGCAGAGGTTACCACATAGCTCTCCATAAGCTTTTACTAGACGAAACCAATAAAGGAAAGAACAAAGATCCTCTTTATGGTCGTTTTACCCTAGAACAGAGAGCAAACAAAGACCAAGTTCCAGTCATTTGGGGTGGGTCCAAATGGACTATTGATATAAAAGCCAGTATGAATTTCACCATTTTATGCTTGTGCATTTGAATCAATTGACACATTAGGTAAATTCACTCATGTTCGATCGCTCGAAGGAACAGGAAAGAGAATTGCTACGTACTATCCAATTCACATTGCCTCCACAGGAAAGATACTTCTTCCAGTAATGCTCATTTTGAAAGGAAGTATGTATTTTCGTGCATGACACGTGCTATATATATATTACAACTGATGTTGACGTTTTACATTCACTCGCAAGTTGTGTGTTTTCAACTCACACGTTTCCTTTTTCATTAGTTAGAGGGGAAGATCATTAAACCAGACGAACAAGACGTAATCAATAAATACAAAGATACTGTACTAGTAGCCTGGCAAGAAAATGCATGGAATGATTCAAGTTGTGAGAGACTTCTCCTGGAGAAGTCGTGGAAACCTTATGTACTGAAACAAAAAGCCCTCGTTGATTATGATGCAGAATTCTTAATGACACATGACAATCTATCGACCCACAAAATGGCCTCAATCCTCAAATATATGAAAGAAGAAACTGACACGTTTTCGTTGTTTTTACCACCAAACACAACTGAGTTTCTACAATTAATCGACGATAATATTGGAAAAATTACGAGATCTTTTATTTATGATGAGTACGAAGAATACGAGAAAAATTTTGATTGGGAATCGAACCCGAATGGTAAATTCGTCTAATAATTTAACTTTGTTTTGCTTATAATGATAGGGAAAGTGAGCGCATCAGAGAAACGAAAATTACTCATTGCATGGACAAGCAAAGCCATTTCAAAATTTAACGACACGAAAGCGCATCTGGCTGTCGATGCCGCAACCAGAACAGGTTTGCGAATGAATATTGCGACGAATGAAGGAATCAAACCTGTTAGATTTCCTGAAGATTATTATGAAAGCCTGAGTCCATCACACGCCGAGTATAATTTTCATGTCCCTTTGAGCATATTCGATGATCATGTCCAGACATTAGAAGAACAGCAGCAAACTGAAGATCCAAGACAAGAAGTAGAAGTTGAAGATGAAGTGGCTATCATCGAAGAAAGTGATGATAGTGCTATTGAAGAACTTGACCAAATGGACTATGCTACCGTTGCCACTGTACTGACAAACCAAACAAGACAACGAATCCCGGTGAATTTGAAGGACCCAGTGAAAGAAGATCAATTAATCCCGAAAAAATCTCGGGTAGAGATAAAATTTGAAAATCTTGGATGGTATCGAGGGACTGTTTTTCGGAAAATTAGGTCCACGAATCTTTGGTGCATTAACTTTGACAACACAAATCAGCAAGATGTTGTATTTGATGTACTCTTTTGGAGATGGGCATCTTCAGATGAGATTCATGAAGCTAGTTTGAGAACTTGAATATTGAGCTTACATCGTTGTAAATTTTCGATGATACTATTACAATGATTGAATAAACATTAATTTAATAATATTATTAAAATAGAGCGTTCTAATTTTTGGTTTAAGCTTAATGGTCCATTAAATTTTTGTTGTTAAATTCTTGAAAATTAATCTGTTGAATGTTGACATAATTGCTAAAGATATGTAAGATAAGTAACAATGTTCCAAGCTAGCAGTACAATGATGGAAGATCTAAAGTATAGATGGCGTACAAGACACCGGTGTTTTCTTTGATTGCTGTCTGTTTTATTCCAGTGAGGTAAATATAAAAGTTATTGGCAAAAAGAGCGGGTGTGTGTGTGTGTGTGTGTGTGTGTGTATCGATCAGTTTCGACCTCCTATGGTCCAAGGGATTGGTTAGATCCTCATCAGATACTCGGCAGAGCATGACTGATCACCAGTGCAAAACTTAACATACTTTAAAACTATTTGAGACTTTAAAACTATTCATACTTTAAAACTTTACATACTTTAAAACTATATAATACTTTAAAACTTTTAGATTAGATTTCATACTAATAACACTTCTATCCTAAAAGAGTTTTTATACTCATAACACTTTCATACTAATAACACTTTCATACTCATAACACTTTCATACTCATAACACTTTCATACTTCAACATTTCACACTTTAAAACTTCTGTTAAATACTTACATACGTAAAGCGGAAAAAACCGGCAGAGGTTCGTTCCTTTTTTTTTGCCAAAAAATACTTAGAAAATTTTCACCTCTTCTCCGAGCCGGCAGAGAGAGGACTTGCCAACCAGTACCAACCACCACCACCAAAGCTGAAAATATAATTTTCATTTTCACCTCGTCTGGTTCGGGGACAGGAATAGGGTTAATACTTGACAGCAGATCTAGCATTGAGACAAAGAATTGTAAAAATAAATTGATGTAAAAAAATGAAAGAGAAAGAAAGCATATTTTTAAAAAGTCCTCCACCATGGGCATGGTTGTCCTCCACCACGGTATCTAATAAAAAAATGAAACAAAGCAGATCTAGTATTGAGACGAAGAATCGTAAAAATAAATTGAAAAGAGATTGGGAAAAAAGTACATGCAATCATAAAAATAAAAGAAAACATAATTTTAAAAAATTTGCAGCATTAATCTTGGCTCGCTGGAATCTCCATCTTGAGCTGCCGGTCGATGAGAAAGAAGAATACATCTAAACTGTTACAAGCGTTTACAGAATAAATAAATACATGTGGATTAACTAAGTTCGAACCTCGAGCATCTCCAGGAACCACGCAGATAGCCTAAGAAGTTACCATGCTTCCATCTTGTATCTATCGATAATTCATCAAGCGGTAAAAGTGATGCCATCGAAATTAAAAAATTCAAAAAAATTCCTTAAGAGGAGATGAGAAATTAAAAAAATAAGCTGTTAGATATAGATTGGGCTATCACTATTATCGAATACCTTAATTTAAAAAGCAATCCATGCTTCCATCCCATACCTATCGATTGTTAATCAAGTTGTAACAGTGACGAGGTCGAAATAAAAAAAAATAAAAAAAATTCTTAAGAGAAGATCAGAAATTAAAGAAATTGGCCTATTCTATATAGATTGGACCACCACTAACGTCGAATACCTTAATTTAAAAAGCAATCCAAGCTTCCATCTTGTATCTATCGATAATTAATCAAGTGGTTAAAGTGATGCCATCGAAATAAAAAAATTCAAAAAAAATAAAAAAAATTCCCTTAAGAGGAGATGAGAAATTAAAAAAAATAGGCTGTTAGATATCGATTGGGCTATCACTATTGTCGAATACCTTGATTTAAAAAGCTAACCCTGCACCTATCTTGTATCTATCAATAATTAATCAAGTGGTTAAAGTGACGAGGTCGAAATAAAAAAAAATAAAAAAAATTCTTAAGAGAAGATGAGAAATTAAAAAAATTGGCCTATTATATAGAGATTGGGCTATCACTGTGAAACAGTGGCATGCCGAGCTGTGTAACATACTGTATTGAATAGTGTATTTTATTATA
>JANYCO010000525.1 GCA_025360235.1 Cytophagales bacterium | reverse complement strand
ACATTAATAACAACTTTGGTTTTGTCGTTAACGGATACTTTAATAGCCAGTTCATTCGTCAGCTTATTGAAGATGATGTTTTCAGAATTTAACAATTCTCCATTTACCAATACCTGGATATTGTTTTTAGATGGAACATTTTTTACAAAAGCAGTAATCGTCTCTTCGCAAGAAGCGGATATATATGGATCGTATGAAGGACTCTGAACCACAATAGTAGGAGGTAAGGTGGCATTAACCGGTGGTTGACAACGAATTTCTGTAATAGCACTTGCTTTTCCTCCTTCGTTGTATACAAATACTTGTATAAATTCAGAAACAGAAATTACTCTGTTAATGTATACTTCCTGAGTCGTTGGATTATAAGTAAACTCTGATGCATACAGTGGGGTATTGTTGACTACCACACTTATTTGTGATTTGTCCTTCACATTCCTAACTCTGGCTACTACAGACTCCAGACACGATGGGGAAATATAAGGATTGGTTGCTGGTTTTATAAATGATACTTCCGGTGCCGAAACAACAACCGGAGGAATACATCTTACGTTAACCGATTTAAAATCAGTACCTGTTTCATTTTGTACTTTAATAACTACCATAGTATTGGCATGACTTGTAATCAATGCTGTAACTATTCCAGTTCCTTCATTGTAGTAGAATTCATTCCCTGCTAATTTTCTACCATCTACTTCTATTGAAACGGATTCATGTTTGTTGCTGGCATCTTTTACGGAAGCTTTTATTTCTACTCCGCAATTTGTAGTGTTATATGGACTTTGTGTTGGGAAAATAATGTTCACAGAAGGTGCCGGTATTACTCTTCGAGGTGGTGCACAATTAATGTGAAGTGTTTTGTTTATTGTACCTGAATTATTAGAAACAGTAATTACAAACACTGCATTTCTCGATAATAAAGTAGAGAAAGAGATCATTCCGCTGGAAGTGTTAAAATCAAAATTCGTAACCTCTAATCCATTCTGTCTTATTTGAATTCCTTTTCTATTCGTTACATTTCTTACTAATAAACTTATAGACGCATTACAATCTGTTGCTTCATAATAATCTGTAGAAGGGCTTATTAATTCTATTACTGGAGTTTGGTCTCTTACTGTAGTAGTTCTTGTGGTAGTAACGTCTGTGTTTCTTGTGGTATAGGTAGTTGTATTCGTGTTTGTGGTGTTCGTTTGGTCGTATCTTCCTCCAAACAATCCAAAATATAAGCCCATATTAGTGTAGTGGTAAAGATCATTTGTTCCCGATAGGGTATTTGTTCTGTTCCATTTCTGACCATCCAATAAATCTGTTTTAGGAAAAGTAATTTTGTGTTCAAAACCTAAATAAAAATTGGGAGCTAAACGAAAATTTATTCCTGCACCAAAAGAAGGAGCAAATACGATATTGTCATTACCTCCTTCTGTAGGAGTTTCATACTTTTTATCTCGCATGAAATTCAAATCAGAAAGGGCAAGGCTTTTAGTCGTGTTTACTGTGTTATACTGATATTGATTTCCGGAGGCATCCAATTGATCCATCATAGTATGATAACTTGTAAATCCAAGCCCACCAAAAACATATAGGTTCACTCCTTTTTTTGCCCGAAGTCTATTCGTATTAATGACTAGTTCAAGATCAAGATTTTGTAGTGTTGATTTATAATTCATATAAGCATAACCCAGAGAAGACGCATAATTGGTCTGACTCGAGTTAGTGCCGTTCAATGCTGCATTACTATCTACTAATGATTTTTTATAGTCTTGTCCGTAAGTATTGGCATATAAATAACGACCTCGTAAAGCAAGACCCAATGCACTGTGGTTGTTTTGAACAATACCATAAGAGAGTGTAGTACCAAAACCAGAACCGAGTTTAGCGCGGACATCGCCTTTCTGCCAGGCCACACCACCATTCAGACCCCACCACCAGCGGCCTTCTTTAAATTCTGTCGTTTGAGCATTTACTTTTCCTAAACAAGAAAACAATAGTAGCCCCATTATCAAGAAGGGGTAGAACTTTTTTATCATAAGAATTAAATTTGTCTGTTTTGTCGTATTTTCAATTATCGTACCGAAACAAAAAAGTGGCTTTTTAGCAGCGAAAAGCTACGTATTTTAATTTCCTTAAACAAAATTAGTTAGTGGAAATCTCCAAAAACTCATTTAATATAGTTTTTCCTACCTTATATTAGACCCATGAAAATTTTTAAAAGTCTTTACTTTTATGTTTTAATCGCCATTTTGTTAGGTGCTTTCACTGGTTGGATTTCGCCGGAAACAGGTCAATCTTTAAAAATTCTCGGGGATCTATTTATCAAACTTATAAAAATGATTATCGCTCCTGTGATTTTTATCACCGTTACGCTTGGCATTGCTGGTATCCGTGATATGAAACAATTGGGCAGAACGGGTTTCAAAACCATTCTGTACTTTGAACTAATTACCACACTCGCTATGGTCATAGGTTGGGTAGTAACAAAAATTGTTCGTCCCGGAGAAGGGATGAATATTGATGTTCATTCTTTAGACACGTCCTCTATTGCAACCTATACAGAGAAAGCCAATGCCTATCGTTGGTCAGACTTTGTTTCCTCCATCATCCCGGAAAATTTTATTGGCGCTTTTGTAAATGGCGAAATTCTTCCTGTTTTATTTTTAGCTATCCTTACGGGAATTGTTCTTTCAAGAATGGGCAAAAATGGTTTGTCGGCAGTAAATTTTCTTGATAAATCCAGGCAGGTTGTTTTTAAAATTATTGAAGTGATTATGAAAGCCGCTCCTATTGGGGCCTTTGGAGCTATGGCTTATACTATTGGAAAATTTGGAACAAGCACATTGCTCTCTCTTGGCAAATTGATGCTTTGTGTTTATACTACTTGCTTTCTTTTTGTACTACTCGTTTTGGGATTAATCATTCGCTACAGTGGCACTTCCATTTTCAAATTTTTAAAATATATAAAAGAAGAAATTTTTATTGTACTCGGTACTTCTTCCTCCGAGACGGTGCTTCCAAGATTGATGGAAAAAATGCAAAGAGCAGGTTGTTCGCCTTCCGTCACTGGGCTTGTGATTCCAACCGGGTATTCCTTTAATCTTGACGGAACTTCTATCTACCTTACTATGGCTGCGCTCTTCATTGCACAAGCAACAAATACATCATTGACTTTTTTGGACGAA
Organism: Cytophagales bacterium; assembly: GCA_025360235.1. Taxonomy (GTDB): domain Bacteria; phylum Bacteroidota; class Bacteroidia; order Cytophagales; family Cytophagaceae; genus JANYCO01. Next base: position 8,048 of record JANYCO010000525.1, on the reverse strand, counting down.
TTAACTTTAATGACCGTTTTTTTAATTACCTCTAAAGGGGCAGCGGCAGTAACAGGAGGAGGGTTTATTACACTCGCCTCTACACTAGCAGCTACGGGCACTATCCCGGTGGAAGGGCTTGTATTATTGCTAGGAATAGACCGGTTCATGTCCGAAGCCCGTGCCATCACCAATCTGATTGGCAACGGTGTCGCAACGCTTGTTATCGCAAAATCGGAAAATGCCTTGGATGAGAAAATGATGATGGAAAAAATAGGATCTTAGAGACTCTTCAGCAATTGTTATTTATACAATTCTGCAAACGTTGGTAAAATTAAATCCTTTTCGGAAATCAAAGGGTTTTTATATTCCCAGTCTATATTAAAGGCCTTGTCGTTCCATATTATCCCTGATTCAGAATCCTTGTTATAGAGATTGGAACATTTATAAGAAAACACACTATCTTCCAATGCTACAAAACCATGGGCAAATCCCTCAGGAATCAAAAGCATATTCCTTTTTTCTGCCTCCAATAGCACCGCTAAATGTTTGCCGAAGGTGGAAGAATTTTTGCGAAGGTCTACTGCTACATCCAATACTTTGCCTGATATTACACTAACCAGTTTCGCCTGAGCAAATGGAGGGTTCTGGAAATGCAATCCACGTAATACCCCTTTTGTGGAAAAGGATTGATTGTCCTGAACAAAAGCAGTTTTAATCCCTGCTTTCTCGAATGCTACTTTATTAAAGGTTTCCAGAAAGAACCCTCGCTCATCTTTAAATATTCTCGGATAAATTTCTAACAACCCCTCAATGAATGTTTCTCTTACTTCCATAGTTTATTTACAAATGATAACGATTACGAAAATAAGGATAAATTTTATATTTCGTTGGCTTTTTTACTTATTGGCTTATTTAATTACTAATTTTACCAAAAATATAGCATTGTGCCTGACACTGAAAAAAAAGAAATGTCCTTTTTGGACCACCTTGAAGAACTAAGAAAACGATTGTTTAAAGCCATGATCCCTGTGGTTTTCTTTACCATAATAGCTTTTGTTTATATGGATAAGATCTTCAAAAACATCATTATTGCCCCTGCCAAACCCGATTTCTGGACCTACCAAATCATGTGTAAAATCGGTAATAAAATGGACGAGCTGTTTAGTATTGGAAATGTAATCTGTGTTGAGAAAATCGATTTTATGCTTCAAAGTAGAACCCTAACGGGACAGTTTACCATGTACATGACCTCGGGTTTTGTAACCGGTTTTATAATGGCTTTCCCTTTCTTTTTTTGGCAGATATGGAAATTCATTGAGCCTGCATTAAATCCTAATGAGCGCAAGAATGCCCGTGGTGGAATTTTTTTTGTGTCTCTTTTATTTTTTATGGGTATTTTATTCGGCTACTATATTGTATCTCCTTTATCGATTAATTTCCTTGCCAATTTCAAATTGGATGAAAGCATAAGCAATCAGTTTGACGTGACTTCTTATATCTCAATGCTTTTGATGATGGTATTAGGTTGTGGACTTATGTTTCAGCTTCCGGTATTGGTGTACATTCTATCACGCTTAGGCATAATGACTCCTGCTATCATGCGAAAATACAGAAGGCACGCCATTGTAATTATTCTTATCATAGCCGCCATACTTACTCCTTCCCCGGATGTATTTAGCCAAATGTTGGTAGGTACTCCTATGATTATTTTGTATGAAATAAGTATCTTTATATCGGCATCAATAGAACAAAAAAGAAAAGTTCAACTCACTAAAACCATTTAATTTATGTCACTAAAAGTAGCAATCGGCGGTGACCACGCCGGATATTCTTACAAAAAAGAGTTACTTCTTTTTATACAAACTATGGGACATGAAGTAAAAGACTTCGGTACATACAGTGATGCTTCTGTTGATTATGCTGACTTTGCACACCCTCTTGCTGCTGCTGTAGAAAAAAAGGAATACGATTTTGGAATTCTGATTTGTGGCAGTGGAAACGGTGTAAATATTACGGCTAACAAACATCAGGGGATCCGCTCAGGTCTTGCATGGAATAAAGAAGTAGCCTCTCTTATCCGCCAGCACAACAATGCCAACGTGATGGCACTTCCTGCACGATTTATCAGTCTCGAATTAGCGAAAGAGTGTGTTAATGTATTTTTAAAAACAGCCTTCGAAGGGGGAAGACATCAATTGCGGGTTGATAAAATTAGTTGTTAGATTTTCCTTTTGTAAATGATGGTAGAATCAATTCGTTTATATTGTTTTTTCAGATCAGGAATTAGTAAAGAAATCTGTTCCATTTTATTATCCGAGTCAACTATATAATCAGGTTTGCTGGTTTCCATAACTTCATATATCGCAGAAATGGAAGAGTATTTTTTCAAATCTTCAAATTGCCATTTCGATAAAGACCAATTTGCGTAAGGCCCAACAATGTTATTATTTAAATAGTACTCCTTGTTGTTCCCCAAAACAATTACGTTTTTGTTTTTTATATTAAGCTTCGCCCATTCTTTTGGAACCGATTTGATGAGGTGTATTTTTGAATAATTATCCGGTTTTTTTAAGGAATAAAATGAAATAAGAAGAATTCCTCCAAACATGACTATAAACGCTAATTCCGAAAAAATTCTTTTTTTTGAAAAAATAAGAAATAAATGTGCTGTAAAAAATGTCATTGGGGGTACAAATAAAATAAACATATGAGGTGTAAATGCTTTCTCCAACCATATGGATAAAAGACCAATCAATAACCACAATCCTGCTATTTTAATTATGATATACTGATAATGAATATATCTGGCTTTTACGGCAATGGCGGTAGCAGCGGCAATTATTAAAAGAAAAGGCAGTACAAGAATCTTGATTATGGTAGGAAAATCAACCAGGAAGTTCGTTGCCGAATGTAGTGTAGGATATAAGGCATACTCAAAATAGTTTCCAAGATTATCAATCCAAAAATAATAGATCAAAACAATGATATAAGGAAAAAAGAAAGCCAACACCAAAACCATTTGCTGTTTCAGATTCGTATTGGAATAAAATCCAAGAGCAAAAAGAGCAAAAATCAGAAACAAGGCAAGAGGCAAATAAAACAGCGACGCAATACCTGTAAGCAAACCAATATAGAAAAAACGATCCTCAGTAGTTGCCACTCTTGATTGAAAACAAATTAAGTCAAAAGTCCATATAATAAAGGTCATCCCCAATAGAACGGGAGAAAGTGTGTAGAAGTCGAAGAACAAAGAGGAAAACAGCACATACAACACTGCGGGCAAAGCAGATGGCTCTTTGAACACTTTATTTTTATTTAACCCTCTTGTGAATACAACAGATTGAAGAAAGACCAAAAGCAATGACAATATAAAATAGGCTTTGGTAGATTTTCCAACCATAAGGTCTATAAGGTAATAAACAAGAGCCGAAAACGGCTCAAGATCTGTCCAGATCTCTTTGTAAAGAGTAAATCCATCGGCCATCCTTTCTCCTACCAAAAGCCAGGTAAGTTCAGGGTCCGTAATAGGGAGTACCATTTGAAAGGCAACAAGCCGTATGATCACTAGTATAAAAAATACCGGAATGAATTTTAGTGCATTATATTTTAAAAATAGTTGAATCACTTTGTTTTTGTCAGATAAAAACAAAAATAAGGAATGCAGAAGATTTATTCGTATTTTTGCCAAGTTATTTAAGGATTCATGGAAAGTACAAGGCAACAGAAATACAGTAAATTGATTCTAAAGGAACTTAGTGATATTTTTCTTCACGATACAAAAGGGCTTTTTGGCAATGCTTTTATTACTGTAACCACTGTGCGCATGAGTCCTGATCTTGGTATTGCTAAGGTTTACCTGAGTTTTATGATGATAGAGGATAAAAAGACGATGCTCGACAATATCATCAAACAAACAAAACCTATCCGCAAGATGCTGGGCAACCGCATCAGCAAACAAGCTCGCGTTATCCCGGCCCTTATGTTCTTCCTCGACGACAGTGTAGACTATGCCAATAAAATGAACGAGCTTTTTTCTAAAATTGTCATTCCTAAAGAAGACGGAAAAAAAGAATAAATCTACTTTAACATCTTAGTGCTTCTCGCAACCAGAGCATCATACGCACGCATACGATTATTAAATTTTATCTCATCAGGGACCAGGCCTATCTGAAGTGTTTCTATTTTAGGAAGCGTATATTTTAAGAATGGTATAGTGTTCGAGCATTTGTTGTTCTCGTTTATCCAATTTCGCTATCCGCTCTTTTATAGCAACCGCTTTCTTTTTATACCCTTGTTCGCTCTCATCAATCATGGCAATTGCTTTTGTTTTTAGGGTGTCGTCTTTTAATGCATTGGCAAGGCTTCTGGCGTCTCTGTAATATTCTTCGTTATCACGAATAAGACTTTTATATTCTCTTTTGTACGTGTTGCTTTCTTCGGTGAGTTTGTTCCAATCTTCAATCCATGTTTTGACTTCCTGATTTTCTTTTTGTACCAAATCAAAAAGCCTTTCCAATATGGAATAGTCACCACTACGCAAAGAAGAGGTGCTGGAATCCCAACTGGCAAATACAATGATCAGTAAAACAGAAAGCGTTATAAAAATAAATTTGGATTTTCTTTTCATATAATACAATTGGGTTAAAAGATAATGATGATCCTTTTATTACGTGAAGGAGTTAAGATTATTGTTTGTCAAAATTCATTCTCCAAAGTAATCTTTAGCATAGAATATTACTGTATTTATAGGTTTCAACAAAAATAGCTATCTTCATAACTTGAAATTTAGTATTTCTTTATTGTTTTTTGTAACCTTATTGTTTAAAAAACAGTAGATTAAGTTTAACATACAGTAGTACTTTAAAACCATAAAAAATGATTTGTTCCTTTTTTAAAAAAATTGCTCTTTCTTTTCTTCTTTTCATTTGTTTTCAAACCGCCTTCAGTCAACAAAAAAGCCGAATTTTTGAACGGTATGATGTAGAAAATGGCTTGTCAAGCAACTGGGTCAGGGATATTGCCCAAGATAAGAAGGGTTATATCTGGTTGGGTACTTCAGATGGCTTAAATCGTTTTGATGGATATTCCATGAAAACCTATCAAAACAATGAGGAAGATCCTAAGAGTATTATCGCCAATTATGTCCGTTGTCTATATATAGACAAAGAAAATTTACTTTGGGTAGGCTACAACGGTGGAATATCCAGATACGATGCAGATAAAGACGGGTTCTCTCATTTCGTAAACAACCCCAATAATGCTAATAGTCTTTCAAGCAACAAGGTTTCAGATATTACCAGCGACTCCAAAGGTAATCTTTGGATTGCCACTAAAGACAATGGAATTTGCAGTCTGGATAAATCTACTTATAATTTCAAATCCTACCGCAACACAGAAAAGGAACCGATTAATTTTCAATACACCGTTCACTGTGATAAAAAGGACCGGTTGTGGATAGGTACTTATAATTCAGGAATAATCCTTTTTGATGTAACTACAAAAAAATACATTCCAATCAGCAAAAATGAAGGGGGGCTTGATGATTCCTATGTCATGGCTATATATGAAGACTATGAGGGAACTATCTGGGCAGGTACCGCAGGAAAAGGATTGTATTTTTATGATGAAAAATCGAATCAGTTTATTCTAAACAATTCTATTCCGAAAGATGTGGTAGTTGCTTCCATCAGTCAGGACAATCAAGGTAACTTATGGGTGAGTGCTGAAAATTCAGGACTTTATATTCTTGATTTAAAAAACAACACCTCCACGCACCTTCTTCACAATAAATTCATTTCAAATGGCATAGGTCATAATTCGATTAACACGATCATCAGAGATATGAACGATAATATGTGGCTGGGAACTTTTGCCAGTGGTGTAAATCTCTACAAAGCCCAAAACAATCGATTTGGACATGTCTTCAACGACCCAATAAATCCAAACAGTTTATGCCATAATTCTGTACTTTGCTTTACCGAAGACTCTGATAAAAATTTATGGATTGGCACCGATGATGGGGGATTAAATAAATACAATTCAACAACTGGAAAATTTGACCTATATCCCAAAAATGGTAAACCAGGCGCACTTAAATCTAATGTGATTATTTCTGCCTTTGAAGACAAACGAAAAACGCTTTGGGTAGGTACTTATCTTGGAGGAATTCATTGGAGCAATAAAAAAGACGGTAATTTTAAACAAGCACTTACGGGTTATTCCTTTGGAAGTATTCTTGAAGACAGCGAGTCTAATCTTTGGTTGGGAGGCTGGAGAGATGGTCTTTTCTTGTATGACAGAGATAATAACACCTTTAAAAATTTTAGTCAGAGAGACAATGATCCTACTTCCATCAGCGATAACTTTATTTACTATGTATACGAAGATAAAAATAAAGCTTTGTGGGTCTGTACTTCTGTTGGTCTGAACCGGATGGACGATAAAGTAAATGGAAAATTCAGAAGGTTCTTAAATGATCCTGGAAATGCAAATAGTCTGGCAGGTAATATTGTTTATCATTGTTATGAGGACAGTAAAGGACGGTTCTGGGTAGGCACTGCAGGGGGCCTGAGCCAGATGAGTCGTGATAGTTTAAAATTCGTTACCTATAAAGAGAAGCATGGGTTGGCCAATAATAATGTGCTTGGAATATTAGAAGATAAAGACGGAAACTTATGGCTAAGTACCAACAAGGGGCTTTCCTGTTTCAATCCTGAAACCAAAGTTTTTAAAAATTACAACAAATCTGACGGGCTTCAAAGCAACCAGTTTAATGTGAAAGCGCAATACAAATTGTCGTCGGGAGAGTTATTGTTTGGAGGAATAAATGGATATAATCGTTTTAACCCAAGTGATATTACTATAAATAAAAATCTGCCTTCCATTGCTATCAAAGACGTTCAGGCATTCGATAATGCCAATAGCGGAAAAGATGGAATAAGAAAAGACATTTTAAATCCTAATAAAGAAATTATTTTAAAATATTCTCAGTCCAATGTGATGTTTGACTTTGTAGCCTTCAATTATACCAATACCAAGAAAGTAAAATACGCTTATAAACTTGAAGGGTTTGATACCGACTGGAAATATACCGATCAACCTAATCCAGTAAACTATACTAATCTTGACCCGGGTAATTATTCCTTCAAGGTTAAGGCAGCTAATGAAGATGGGATCTGGAACGAAGTTGGTACTCAAATAGCCGTTACAATCAATCCTCCTTTCTGGGCTTCATGGTGGTTCAGAGGAATTCTTCTGATTGGTCTCTGTTATGTGCTCTATTACGTCTATCGTAAAAACATTGCATTCGTACTGAAAAAACAAAAAGTACTTGAAAATAAAATGAAAGAAAAAACACAACAGATTATTGAACACAAAGAAAAAATTGATGTTCTTACTAAGCAGCTGGAGCATAAGAATGCTTAGAAGTATTTTTCCGAAAGGGTTCGAAGTTTAAAACATCATTAAACCTCGAACCCTTTTTCTAAACTCGATTTTCTACTCGAACGCTATTGTATATATTTGGTTGATAGAATGTTAATAAGTTGTGAATTAAAAGCAGCTCTTGTTAATATCTAATCATAAAAGGTCACCTCTCCATTGTCCATATCGTAATATGCTCCTATTATTTTTATCTCTCCGGAGCTTTCCATTTCTTTTAATATAGTACTTTGGCTACGGATATTTTCAACTGAAATTTTTATGTTTTCTCGTACAATTAAATCTACATATTCAGGATTCTTAGAAGTTTTTTTTCCATGAAAATGCTCTTCACATCTATCAATTGCTGGATTAATTTTTTTTAGAAGCGAAGTTAAATTTCCCATTTCAACTTTATCTATTGCTCCTTTGATAGCACCACAATATTCATGGCCCATCACCAGTACAAGTTTGGCTCCTGACACTTTACAACTAAATTCCATAGAACCTAAAATGTCTTCGTTCACAATATTTCCTGCTACTCTGGCCACAAACATGTCGCCAATCCCTTTATCAAAAACATCTTCGATTGGCACTCTCGAATCTACACAAGAAAGCACTACAGCCTTAGGGAATTGGCCTGTTAC
>JANYCO010000519.1 GCA_025360235.1 Cytophagales bacterium | reverse complement strand
CAAAAAGATAAACAGTAAAATTGTAAACGACCATAGCGAGGAACCACCATAGCTAAAGAAAGGCAGCGGTATTCCAATAATAGGGAACACTCCTATTGTCATTCCGATGTTTACCATAAAATGGAAAAAGATAATACTCACAACGCAGTAGCCATAGACCCTGGCAAATTTATCTTTCTGTCGTTCGGCAAGATTAACGAGCCGGACTAAGAAGAAAATATAAAGCGCTATAAGAATTGTGCTTCCTATCCAGCCGTGTTCTTCTCCAATGGTACAAAAAATAAAGTCGGTACTTTGTTCGGGAACAAAATCAAATTTCGTCTGGGTCCCCTGCAAAAATCCTTGTCCTGCAAACCCTCCCGAACCAATAGCCACCTTAGACTGATTGATCTGATACCCTTTGTCTTTTTTGTCAAGTTCTGGTTGTATAAGTACCAATACCCTGTTTCTTTGGTGAGGTTTCAATACTTTATGAATAACCGTATAGGTACTGTAAACCCAGGCAATACAAATAAAGAAAACCCCCAATGCGATGCCAGACTTTTGCAAGAAAGCTTTTGGTCTAAACTTCCCTCTTCCGAAGGCCTGAAAAAGAATTATAATAAAAAAGATAGCTGTTAAATAAATCCCAACATTATCAGGTCCGAATACCAGCGATAAAACAAATAAGAGGACAGAAGAAACGCCAATAATTAAAATCCATGGAGAAAGTCCTTCGCGGAACAGCACCAGAATAAAAGCGGAGAAAGCCAATACTCCTCCTGTTTCATTCTGCAATAAAATAAATCCACAAGGTACCAGTAAGATAGCGGCTACAGTAAGCCATGTTTCTATTTTATCGTATTTGGTATTTATATCCCCCAAAAATCTTGACAATGCAAGGGCTGTAAATAATTTTGCAAACTCTGCCGGTTGAACTCTAAAACTTCCCACACCAATCCAGGAGCGGGAACCGTTTACTTTAACTCCAATAAAAATAGTGGCTATCACAAGTACGATAATAACCCCGTACATCACATAAGCAAACGTACTGTAAAATTTCAGATCAACGGCGAAGATCATGAGGATAAGAATAAATGCCGATCCGATCCACAACAATTGTTTTCCGGAATTGAGAGACAGATCAAAAATATTCTGCTGTACTTCCGGATCCGGATTATATACCACCGCAAAAATATTTAACCACCCTGCCGTTATAAAAGTAAGGTAAAGGATAATGGTAGTCCAGTCTATATTTTTCGATAGGCCTTCCTCTCTCATTCGTATAATTTTTTATTTTTTGTAATAAGATCTTTGTCTTTTATTGTTTGCAACATATAACGAGACAAAGCAGAAGTCGTATCTGTCAAATATTTTTCAACCATCAAATTCGCAATCGGTGCGGCAGACACTGCTCCAAACCCGCCATTCTCTACATACACTGCAATGGCTATTTTGGGATTATTTTTTGGCGCAAAACAAATAAATACAGAGTGGTCTTCTCCATGAGGATTCTGTGCTGTACCTGTTTTACCACAAATTTCTATTCCGTTTATTTTTGTGTAATAGGCTGTACCATGCTCTACCACCATGTGCATCCCATCAATTACAATTTGAAAAAAAGAAGAATCTATTGAGGTATAATGTTTTTCTGTATACTCTTTTAATATTTTCGCATTCTTTCCTTCTCCAATTCGTTTCACAAAATGCGGAGTGTAATAATAGCCTTTGTTCGCAACTATAGAAGCAAGATTCGCCATCTGGATTGGCACGATCAGTAATTCTCCCTGACCGATATCCAGTGAACGAATAGTAGAATGTTTCCAGGCAAGGTTTCCGTATATTTTATCGTAATAACTATTCGTTGGCAAAAAACCACCTTTCATGTTGGGCATATCCACTTTTAATTTTTGACCGAAACCAAAAGTTGCCATGTGTTTTCTCCATTCGTCAAAATTAAATTCAGACTCTGCATACTTGTTGGTATGCTGATTTTTGTGAATAATAGTTTTAAATACTGTAAAAAAATAAGGGTTACAAGACCATTGAATAGCCCCCTTCAAATCATTAGGAGAAGGATGTGGGTGACAATTTACACCAACGGCTTCTTTGTTGCAGGAATATATAGTAGTCGGCCTAAGAACGCCCATCTGTTGTCCTACCAATGCCTGCGCCAATTTAAAAATAGAACCAGGGGGATACATTGCCATCAACGGACGATTGAAAAGTGGCTTCATTGGATTCTTTTGAAGCGAGTCATAATTTTTTTACAGTATTTAAAACTATTATTCACAAAAATCAGCATACCAACAAGTATGCAGAGTCTGAATTTAATTTTGACGAATGGAGAAAACACATGGCAACTTTTGGTTTCGGTCAAAAATTA
>JANYCO010000496.1 GCA_025360235.1 Cytophagales bacterium | reverse complement strand
TTTGAGTAACCGGTTTTTCAGGCGGAATAACTTGTAAGTGTTGAAAATCAGGTGATTAGATCGGGGTTGGGAACGGGTGATACCGGCATGCTTTTCCGCTGACCATTGCCTGAACAGGTGGGATACAATGACCGATGCCGCCTGTTGGGGGATACAGGCGCCAGGGGCATTAGGAGATATGGTGTAATTCTTTGACATTCAATACTATTGGTCGTTTTACTGTCCAAACTGTATTGAGTCTTTTAGTCAAGTTCCGGGGGGGGGAAAATGGGGCGTGGAACTTGACTTACCGTCTTTAGGTACCTAGGAGAACCTGCGCACGAATAAGTAAGCCCACGCCTTAACGTGGGCATTCTACTTATTGTCTCGTGCGGCTTTTAAACTTCCTAGGTTTTAAAGACAAGACTCAAAGCGAATGCTTCAAATATTTTAGAAGAATCGCAATTTACTTAAAAAGCAAGATAGGGAAATTATATTAAAATCCACTCCCAGGGGTAGGGAATTTTAAAATATTTCGTCGTTTAAGAGCAATGCCTCAAGTTAATCTGAAATCCAAGCTAGATTGGTACATTATTACCAAAGCGAGAGAAATGCGAATACAGCGTAACCTCACACAGGAATACGTAGCGGTTCACCTTGGGAAATCATCAGGATTTGTTGGCTCAGTTGAAAGTCCGAAGACAAAATCGAAATATAACATCGAACACATTAATGCTCTCGCTAAAATATTCAAATGTTCGATGAAGGATTTCTTTCCTGATAAGCCGCTGTAATCTCCTTCTCTTTTTTAGTTTTGTGGCTTTTGTCCGCTCCTGGTCTTCGTTGTGTCACTCACTGCTTCGTTCGGTTCTAATATGGGCTTTTTCTCAAAAATTAGGGCTTGCCCTATTTGCTATTCAAAATAATTTTTGCATATTTCGGGCATGCAACATGGATTTCCTCAAAGCTTTTTAAGCAGACTGCATCAAAGCAGTTCTGATTGGATTGCGTGCAGTTGATTAGTTTGTTATAGATCAGCGTATTCCAAACTGTGTATTGAAAACTGACAAAATATTTTCATTTTATGCAAAGAAATAATTTCAAATCGAAGATTGAATTGTTTATCGTTGGCCACCTCCGTCCGGTTTTGAAACTTCGCCATATACTTCTTTACAACCCAAAAACTGATTTTGAAAGTTTTGGTTAAACTGAGGATGCAAACAAAAAGAATTCAGTCGTATCCGAACTTGGAAACAGAAAGGGTGTTTTCCCCCTGGTGCAGTCCAAATAGATAGATTATTTTTAGTAAGTACAATACATCATTATTTATCAGTTCGGAATGTCATGATAAACGTACTTTTATGTGACGATCATGCCTTAGTTCTTGAGGGCATCGGAAATATCCTTGATAGTTTTGAAGAGATCAATGTGATCCAAAAAACGTCAACAGGTGTTGCCGTACTACAATATCTTGATATTCACCCTCAACATCCTGACATCATTCTCTTCGATGTTCGAATGCCAAATAGCATCAGTGGGTTTGAGTTGGCAACACGTATAAAATTGACGTTTCCAAAAATAAAACTCATTGCATGTACCGGATTGAATGATGAGGAAGTGATGATTGAGCTTTATGCAAAAGGGGTTGAAGGCTTTGTATCTAAATCTTCACTATCCTCTGAATTGAAAATAGCAATTCTTACTGTAGCCAGTGGGGAACGGTATTTCAGTGGATTATACGATGTAGAAAACTTAGGCCTTGAGTTAGCGCGGCATAAAAAGACGAAGACTATCTCCAATCTTACCCAACATGAATTAACAATTGCTAAGTTGATGACAACCAATTTGACGTATAAACAAATTGCGGATAAAATGAAAATTACTCCGAATTCATTAGACAATATCCGGGTCAAAATCTGTCAAAAGTTAGATGTACAAACAAGAGTGGAAGTAGCTATGTATTTAACAATGATGGGAGTTGTATAAGGTTACGTTGTAGTATTAAGATGACTGTGTGTTTCCACACAGTCATCTCATTTTGATACTATTGAACTATTACTTTAGTCGAAGTCGTGTTATTGTCACGCTCCATTTTCAGTACATATATTCCTTTCTTAATCCCGGCGATATTCAAATGGAAATTCATAAGTTCTATCTCGTCATATTTCCATTCTTTAACCAGGGCGTTTGAGTTGAAATCATATAAACTTAACCGTGTGATTCCAGCACTATTACTACTTCTTGCCATTTCCTGGACCGGCTGTTTTGCCAATTCAGATGAATCGGTGATTTTTTGAATTGTCACATTAATATTTCCCGATGCTGGATTCGGTGATGCAGCCATTCTGAAACTCATACCATTTGCAACGACTTGAAAATTATAACTTGTACTTATCGAACCGCAAGGTCCCGTTGCTGAAAGGTAGACAGTTGCATTTCTGGAAGTATAAGCCGTGCTCGGAGTGGTCATATACAAAAGCGCTGAAGATGAATACGGATAAAACAAATTATACGTTCCGCCTACCGACCATGAAACACTTGAATACAACGAGGCATCTAATTGAATATTGAACATTACCGACTGATTATTCCTTGTCATTACCGAACCTCCTCCGTACGCCAATGTGTTATTGGAGCTGCTGTAATAACTTGACGATACATCGTAGTATCCCAATGCTGCAGACCCCAGTGCGATGTCTATCGAACCATTGGGAATTATGTCCCCACAAGCGGAACTTGGAGAAGCGGTAATGTTCACTATCCCATTGCCCGAAGCGGTGACAGTTACCGAATTTCCGCTGGCACTTAATGATGCTATAGTAGGATTGGAAACACTCCATGTCACACCCATTCCAGATGGAAGATTGTAGATGGTGTAAGTTTGTGAATTACCGACACATATATATTTGGTGCCTGAAATGTAAGAAGTGCCATCAAAATATCTATTTCCTACACCAACCGCATGCCAAGCATTTGTCACCGACCTATCTTCACAGCTACCCACTCCATATAAATTTTGGGCTGCTAATATCATCGCTGTCCGACAAGCAGAGTAATCGTCTCCTGGAGACAAATATGTTGTTTCCGCTTTATATACGATTTGAGCTGCTTCTGAAATTCCGATTCCATATACATTGTAATATTGAACAGGACTCATATCGTTTCCACCAGAACCACCCTGTGATAAAAGATAAAACCAGTAGTCCATGATCATGCAATCAATATGTGCATTAGAACCTGTCCAATTTGTTCTTCCGATGGTTGTGGGTCCTTGAGTTTGTGAACTTCCATCTTTTGGATTAGACATATTTCTTAATGAATTTTTACCATTTGCCATTATTTCTTCGCCTATCAGCCATGTCGATTTTCCGGAAGTACCCCAATTTTCTATAGATGCGCCCCATATATCGCTCAGACCTTCATTTATAGCATCGGCTTGGTCATTACCGCTGGACCCGAAACTGATATTACAAGTAAATTGTGTAATTCCGTGCCCCCATTCATGGGCAACGACATCTACGGCAGTCAGTGGGTAAAATAAACTGTTATCACCGTTGCCTAGCCGGACTACCTGACCTGTTGGATCCCATTGAGCATTATTGGGAAAACCTGCAATTCCGTTATTAAAGCGAGTGTATGCTGTCATGGCTCCTCCCGAACCATCTATATTGCTACGACTAAAGACAGAATTCCAATAATCGGATACTAGCTCACCAGCCTTATGTGCATCGAGCGCCTCTCGATTAGTAGAAAAACTGGTCCAGCTACCATTAGTAAATGAGGTCGAACTATTATTAATATCTACTGCACTCGCATAATTGGACCCCCCTAAGATATCAAGTGTTTGAATAGTCGAACTGTTTCTAGATTCGTATAATCGATACCCACCGCCATAAGAATCTCCTGTAATATTTATTGTTCCATTGTAGCGGGTTTCTGCAGTTAAGGTTGTATTGCTGTGCATTAAAAGAGATTTTGATCCTAAAATTTCACCCGTATGTGCGTCTATCAAAACCTGAATCTCATTTTCTGGAGAAAGGGTTGAAATTGTTAGTATCCAAGCTAATTTCGCGGTTTTTGTTTTTGCCGAAAAGCCTTTTACTACATATAATTCAGGATGAGGGTAGTAACTTGCTTTTTCATTAGTTTTAATCTTTCTAAGCAATGCCTCTAATTTCTGATCCTCCCATTTGTATATTTTTGCTCCAACAAAGGATAACGATTTTCGTATTGCGGACGAATCTGAAATATCAGGCTTCGTAGAAATAGCTTCGATATTTTTATAGTTGCCGTTAATAATTTCAATTTTCCCGCTTTTACCATGAACAAGATACTCGGCACCCCAAACTTTAACACCATCAAAATATTGATCGTATCGTCTGTGTTCTGTTCCGTCTTTATCGACAGTTGTTTTGGTGAGTTTGAAATCTGATGAAGATTTTAAAACAGATTTTACGAAATCGTCAGCCTGTTTAAGATTTAGATGCGTATTTGGTGATAGTTTCAGGTAACGAATAATCCCATCTTTGTTTCGTAAGATTTCCAAAGTGTCAGATTGCTGTGTATGGCCACCGATCACAATCAGGCATACGAATAGGGTGAGCCATTGGCCCTTATATTTTTTCATAAACAATTTTCTTTTTTGTTAGCGAATTTTTTTATAGTAGTAGGTAACAGCGTCAGATGCGTATTCAGAAATAATTAGGCTATTGTCTTTGATTTCTTTAACTAACAAGCCATTTTGCCTTCCCTGATACTGATAGGTTAAGATATACGCAGAATCGGTTCTCGAACTCGGGACTTTTTTCCAAACGATGGAAGTATCTACAATAACGCCTTGATCATTTCCAATGACGATCCTGTATGGTTCAAAATTTATATATTCATTTGCCTTTGCTTCGTACCGTATTCCGCCAATACCGCCAAATCCATAATCAAGCTTCCATCTGCCATTTATGCTTTCCTGGATAACTGTCAACGGCTGATTAGTGAGAACAATGTCTGGCACATTAGCATATTTGCTGCACCCAATAATTATAAGTGCAAAAATGCCAGATCGAGCGATTATTTTGTACATAACCTATAATTTACAAACAAATACGTAGTTGCTTGGGGGAGAAGATTTACCCATCGTTATAGAATCTAATGTACGCATATTTAACAGTCTTTTACTGAACCCAGAATGAGAATAAACATACAACCTTCTTTTAGAAGAAAACAGG
>JANYCO010000476.1 GCA_025360235.1 Cytophagales bacterium | reverse complement strand
GATACTATTTATATAAATCAGAGAATTAAAATAGATTTCAATCAGAAAGATTATACTATAGTTGGCTATGTGGTAAAAGAAGGTGACACCATTGGAGAAGTGTCCAAAAGATTTGGACTTACCATAAATGAACTGCTAAGGTTATTCAAAGCTTTTAAACCCTCTACTTTTACTCCATATAACCGGGCAATATTATAAAGCGTATTTTTGGGCTGAACAATATAGTAGGCAATATTAAATCCTTCGTATTTATTGTTTCCCGAATCACCGATACTCTTGTTAGCATTATCGGAGTTATTGGCATCTTGAAGTGCTTTCTTATATTCTGGATTTTCAGGATTGAAATTTTTATATGCCTTTTCATTTGCTGCAATTAATTCAAGATCCTCCTTAGTCAATTTTACATTAGCTTGCTTGCGTGTAGCCTGTGCTATTACATCATTGTCATCAGTTCTTTTCTTAACTCTGATTAAGGAGAATGTTTTTAATTCCTCGCCGGTCAAACCATTCATCTCTTTTAATTCCTCAACGGTCATACCATATTCAGCACCTATTGTGGTAATATTTTTATTTGGTTCAATAGCTACAACCATACTTCCTGATTCAATATTACTACCACCAAGAACATACACCTCTACTCTTCTATTCAACTGTCTTCCAAGGTCTGATTCATTGGTCGCAATAGATTTATTTTCCCCTACAGCATTTACAACCATAGAAGACTGGCTAAGGCCTTTTGATACCAAATAGTCCATGGCAGATTTGCCTCTGTTTGCGGAGAGTATTTTGTTATAATAAGTAGACCCATAACTATCCGTATTAGCATACAACTCAATTTGAATTGTAGGGTCATTCTTACAGAATTTAAGAAGATCATCTAATACCAGCTTCGCATCTTTTCGTAATTCATAACTATCAAAATCGAAATAAATATTTTCAAATAGATTCTTGGATGCAGTCTCTACTAAACCTTTTATATTAACCTTGTCGGCATAATATTTCTCATCTTCATTATTGGTATTGCCATGTTGCAATACAATGGAGTATTTCTTTCCTGTAGGTAGACCATTAAACTTATAAACTCCATTTTTATCAGTTTTAGCTGTCTTAAGAGTGTTTCCATTTTCATCCACAAGTAAAACAACTGCATTTGCTGCAGGTTTTCTGCTTTTGTCAAATAGTATGGTTCCATCTACATTCAATCCTTTAGCTTCAGGGAAATGATGCTTCTCGATGGTAGCAATAACAGATGTTGAAGTTGGGGCCACATTTGTTTTAGGTACAATAGTAGACTTGAAATTAGAAGTATTAAATTCTTGATTTGCTTTAGCACTGGTTCTATACACAACTTTGAAATCTTTGTTTCCAGGTATATGGTCAATTTTGTATTTTCCATTAGCATCCGGAGTCACAGATTTTACAATATTTCCAAATTCATCAATTAAAAGTACTTGTCCTTTTGTAACGGCATTGTCAGTATTTTTATGGGTTATCGTTCCCTGAACTATAAACGAATGAGCATCGGCTAATTCAGTTTTAGAAATAGAAGTAATGACTTCCTCTTTTTGAACCAAAGGCTCTTGAATGTCTGTATACTTCAGAACTGGTTTTAGTTTGATGTAGGATTTTTCTTTAGGATTGGTATTGTTTAAAACAATCTTCAGATTCGTATTTGCAGGGAGATTATCAAATTTATATTCTCCTTTATCATTCGTTGTTGTATTTAAAATGACATTCCCTACATCATCCAGTACCTGAATATCCGTGTTAGCGGCAGGTTTCTTAGAGATACTATCCGTTACAATACCACTTACTGCCAGAGATTTTGGGGTCGTTGAATTATCTTTAGGAATTTTTGAAATAAGTTCTTGTTTTGGTTCAACAGCAATAGTGGTGTAATTAATTTTAGGTTTAGAGGTTATATAGGATTCCTTTTTATGATCAGGATTTTTCATTACCACCTTATATTCTTTATTATTTGGTAGGTTTGGAAAATTATAAACGCCATTATCATTGGTTGTAGTTTTAGCCACTACTTCACCATTTTCGTCTATCAAACTAACTTCTATATTTTT
>JANYCO010000475.1 GCA_025360235.1 Cytophagales bacterium | reverse complement strand
CAATAGTTTTTTGTTCAAAGAGTGGATCTGAAATGCCTGTGCCTACCACGACCGTTTTTGAGCAAGATGCTATTCCACATGGGCTTGTAACTGAAGCTGTAATTGTAACTTGACCATTACCAATTCTTGTAGCCACTCCATTAGCGTTGATTGTTAAAATAGCTGGATTTGATGATGTCCATGTTACTGGCGCTCCAAAAACATTTGTTACATTATATGGATTTGAAGTCGTGCAAACAAGTTCGTCTCCTAAAATGGTATAGTATTGAATTGGAGATACATACACCTGCCATTGACCATTTCGGTTGTCAGTCCAAGCAGGATAAGCTATCCCATTATGCGATGTAATACCGATGTAATCTCCAGAGTAACCACCACCGAATTCATCGATTGGTGCCGTAACGTGATTCACATCACTTACTCTTTGATTTGTAAATGTTACTCCACCATCGGTTGATATAGCAACATATGTATTTGTATTAAATCCAGTAGCCTCATCTAAACTATAATAAATCACGTAAACAATTCCTGTTGTATTATCTACTGTTACCCAAGGAAACCAATTCTGCCTTCCATTAGCAATACTTATAGTTTGTCCGTTTGTCCAAGTAGTACCGTTGTTGTCAGAAGAACGAATTTGAATAATTGCTTTTCCGTTACCATTTTCCTGAGCTGGATACGCAACATAAATTCTCCCTCTCCTTATTCCATTACCCTTATCCACTGACATAGAGGGAAAGTCATTCACTCTTATATTATTGAAATTACCATCTGCCCCGTTAGATTTTCTTATTCCTGTATATGTAAAAGGAATTGTCGCAGTGGTGAATGCAACTCCACCATCAATTGATCTAGCAAATCCAAGGCCTTTAGCAGGAAGTGCTGTACCTGTATAGTCTGCCCAACAAACATAAACCTCACCATTTGGGCCAGTTTGTACATTCGTTCCTTGACCCCATCCTGTTTTTAAGTTGATAGGGGCAGAAAAAGTATTACCTCCATCAGTTGAGCGGTGAAATCCAACACTTGAGTTTGTTGCTCCAGGATTAACTGACCATGTAGAATAAATATTATTGGCAAATGGACTTCCTGGTGAATCGTCTGCTGCAATCATCTCCTTATCAAATCCGTTGATGTTATTTGCAACCCGTGCAAAAGTAGTCCAGTTGGTTCCATTGTTTGCAGTACGAACCAAGCTATAGCCATTGGGCTCATCGTTTATATCTGTTGAAGTTGCAGGCCTTGACATCGATGAAATATAGCCACGTCCTAATGCATCAAAAGCAGTTGACGGATCCCCTCTTCCAGGAAGCCCGTTCGGCAAATCATCAGCCCCTTGCCAATTCAATCCTCCATTTGTGCTCCAATAGGCTCCCTGCCAAGAATTACCAACTGGAAAAGTCTGGGAGCTTAAAAGTAATACTTGCGGATTTTGCCGATTAATGCTCAAGTGGATTTCGGATTGTGGCAATCTAGAAGGGAATATTCTTATGTCAACCGCGTCACACACCGCAGGAGTAGTAGAAGCAACTCTTGCCGTGCTCGTTGAAGATTTTATACTGGTAGGTGCGATTGCACCGGGTGCTAAGTGAACTGTGCTGGACTGAGCATAAAGGCAATTATAAAAAGGAAATACTGACATTAGGATCAAGCAAAGTGTGGTCTTTTTCATATACGTATATATTTAAATTAATTCAGAGAGTATTTTTCTAATTTCCAGATCTGATGATCTATTGGCCCAAGATCATAATGCGACATATCAAGTTCTACAAAGCCAATGTTAGGTTTAAAAAACAATTTATCATTGTACTCGATATTCGGGCCTAAGTAATAATAATCGATTTGAAAGCCGTCAGATATTTTATTTGCAGCGTACTTATCTATTACAAGTAATTTGCCGTTCCACTTTTGACCATCTTTAAAAGGTATTGGAAATACTTGACGAGGAAATGATGTTAATGATTTAATACTTAAATAGCCTTTCGTAAATGTCTTGACAGTGTCGTTTTCTATTCTCACGTAGACAGTATCAACTCCTTCATCAGGGTATGAGCTTGAGTGCGCCCATTTTGGAAATTGGTATTTCCAAATAGAAGCTTGCTTTCCGTCAGCCATTACTTTTGTGCCTGTGATTGTAATAGTTAAAGTGTATTTTTTCACACCATCAGAAGTATCGGTTGAATCTGTTACTGAATACTCCCAATAATTGCCAATTTTACTTGGGAAGTATTCACTACTGGCTCTATTGGTAATTATATCATCATTTACACACCCTGTAAGTGATAATAATAAATATAAACTGTACATCATTTTATTTTTCATTTTTCACTGAGGAATTACAACCTGATAGACACTTTATTTAAAGCTAAGGTTGTTACTATCTTACTGTTATCGGAGTTCAATGTATCACTTGATGACTCCTAACTTGAGTGTGACTATCAGAACTTATCCTAAAGGTATTTCTACTTAATCCATTTATCAAGCTTTTTCCATAATATTCGATCGATAGGAGAGATTTGGCTCTTGGTGGAGCTTGGGATGTGTGATGGGTTTGCGAATGCTATTCTTTGTAACCAAGAATACATTTCCCATAGCTCCACTGAACTGTCGTAAGACTTTGTACTCTCCGCCTATAAATTGTTTGTCAGTCATTTCTTTTAAATCTGTCGGTTAATTGTCGTTGTGGTGCGTTGGCAAGAATTGGCTCTTTTGCTTGCTTTGGTGTCGCGGTGGAACGCGCGGCAAGCAAATGTGCCAATGCGGGTGGTCACTACATTGTCCGCGCGGCATTGAGCATAACGCCACGTGTATCGGATGTGGCGGGCTTTTGAAACGCCC
>JANYCO010000445.1 GCA_025360235.1 Cytophagales bacterium | reverse complement strand
GCTTAAAACTTCCGTTAAAAATGAAACACTGTCTTATTTATGCATTGATGCTACTTTCTTCTGAATGGTGTTTGGCACAATCAAAAATAGGCTTTATCGTTTTTCCTCAGGTAAGTTCGCTTTCTAATAGTGGTTTACGATCCGATTCTGTAAATAAAAATACGACTACTTTCTCAGGTGGTGCCGGCATTACTTATACCAGAGATTTTTCTTCTACTATTGGTATTCAAACCGGTCTTATCTATTCTTCCCAAAATCAGAAAATAAAATCTGCCTATCATAATAGCACTAGATCAATGAATATTGAGCATAACGGAAAAAAAAGATTCGATTACCTGAAAATACCAGTTGTGTTAAGGTATTCCTTCTTAGTGGGTGCGAAGACCAAACTTGTTCCCTTTGCAGGAGTTCAATTTTCTTATTTATTAAAATACGACGGAGGATTAGTTGTGTACGGCAACAATTTTTTTGACTTACCCAAAACTCCTGCAGGAAATAATTACTATAAAAAACTGGTCGTTGACATTCCTCTTGGTTTGAATCTGGAATATGCCATAACAAAAAAAACGAATTTTGTTTTTGGATTTAAATTCGATTATGCACTTACCAATGCTGCCAACAAGAATGCGCTGGTCAACGGAATCCCATTATCCTCATTTGGAGGAAACAGCAATCAAAAACAGCGAAACATAACGTATGCTGCTAATATAGGAGTGTCTCTAAATATTAATAAAAAAGAAAAGAAAATTTCTCCAAATCATCCATCTAATATGATAGCGGATGCGAATAAAGGCAAAGAAATAGAATCAACTCAATCGGTTCCAAACAAAAAGGACACTGTAGTGTTAGACGGGAAACATCATCACCGCCATCACCAGCAACATCATACTTCCATAAAAACTTCCAGAACTGTCGTTTCGTCTAACAGTGACCATGTAATGACAACGCTCAATAAAACTTATTCTTCCCTCATTAAAGGGGTGGTTTATAAAAAGGGGACCAATGAAATATTAAATAATGTAAAAATTTTACTTGAAACAGAAGAGGCAAAAGTTGACAGTTCTGTAACAGTAATTGCAGGAACCTATACATTGCATGTCCAGGAAAAAGGTGTTCAACACAAAATGTATGTTTGCCGGAAAGGATATAAATCTGTTTTAATTGAGATCCCCGACAGCTTGATTGACAAACATGAGGTTTGTGTTATAAAAATAGAACTGGAACTCGATGGCAGTGGCGATCATCACGATGAAGTGATAACGATTACAGCAACGGGAAAAGTAATCGATACCGGAGGCAAGATTGTTCCTAATGCTCTTATTTTGGTGAAAAATAACATAGACAAAACCAGCAGTCAGCTCATGGCCGATGCTTCCGGCAACTATTCTGTAACCCTGAAAAAATATTCGCATTACACTCTCAGCGCCTCAAAAGGTGATTGTTCTTCCGAAAAAATAAATAAAAGTACGATTGAAATAAGAGAATCCACTACCCTGGAAATGGATTTGAATATCAATTGTAAATAGATCTCAAATAAGCCTCTTTGTTTTCTTGTATCTTTTGATATATTCTTTTATTATTGTTTAGTCATAATTCTAAACGATAATTACAGTTATGCAAAGAATGTCATACTTTTTTCAAAATTTTAAAAGGATTTTCGTTCTTTTATTTTTTCTGATATCCCCATTAATTCTTAATGCTCAAAAACAAAAATATAGTTTTGAAGAACTAGAAAATCTATCAAAAGATTCTATTATTAAATTGGCTGAAAAAATCATCGTAGCAAAAGATTTCAAACGAGAATACTTTGATGCCGCTTCCATAAAGAAAATAATCAGAGACAGCACAAAACAAATTACAGTTACGTTTAGGCCTTCGTTGATGTATTTATCCAGAAGACATCTAATACTATTCTATAGTTACAGTAAACCTTTTATCCGGCTCCTTATCCCATACTATTGAAGTGCGATGGAAAAAATATAAATGGGATGCTCCGTACTACCTCCATAACCGGGAGGCAAGAAGAGCTATTCGTTTTATCTCAAAAGCCAATGAAAAAAGAGGCTGGGGCAAAGAATTAAAACCTAAGAGCAATTCCATTTCTGTAGTAGTGCATGAACATTTCCTATATTATTTTGTGGAAACAAATTCCAGTTCTGCCTACGGGTTCTATAAAGTACATAAGCTCACAAGAAGGGTGTATGCGGAGGGACATAAGCACAAGGTGGTGGAGAAGGAGGAGGAGTAAAATTTCCCAGTATCCGTCCAACGGAATATATTATTAAAGATTCCCAAGAACAAAAATGCTACTGCATCAATTGAATAAAACCATCGGATAGATAAGGCACAAACTGGTTACCCTTTTTCAAAAAAATTCCGTACCTTTCATTTCCAATTTTACTATTCACTACTAAACATATTCTACAATGAATAAACGCCCTACTTTCATTCTGCTTCTACTCTTTTTAGTAACTTCTGGTTTTAGTCAGGATTATAAAAAAATTCACAAACAAAACGGGTACAAACATTATGACAATCATCAAACGCAGACCCATGTTAAACCAAAAGAAAATAGCTACAAAAAAATCCCTGAAACAACTCCGGTTACTGAAACTACAACAACGGTTACAAAAGTCGAACAAAAAGTAACTATCCCAACCGTTTATCAAACCCGTTTTCTTTCAAAAGATACTTTGTCCAAATTAACGGCGGTAATTGTCTCTGCTGATTT
>JANYCO010000427.1 GCA_025360235.1 Cytophagales bacterium | reverse complement strand
ACTTAAACCAGAAAAGTTATCTGAAGATGGGAGATCCTGCGCGATTTCTGCGGTTGACGCAAAGGGTTCTACTGTAATGATTAAATTTGCCCCTCTCTTTACTTACCCAAGTCCTTTTTCTTCTGGTGCTGCTTATCATTTTTCAGTTAATGAAGTGAATTACAGACTATCGCTTGCCGATACAGAAAAAGATATTGGCGTTTCAAATAGGTTCAAACTTGCGAGACTAACAGCCGTCAGTACTCCAGAAGAAGTCCTTCGCATTTATGCTATCAAGCGAGCAAAGTATTCTCATAAGGAAAAGCGCTATATTCACTACACAGAGTATACGCCGTCCGGAGAGCATCTCATGACAAAACAGAATAAAGATATTGGAAGAGAGTACACGTCACTTGCTCTTTCGAAAGCCTCGGAGATACTCAAGAAGAGGCTTCATACAAAAGATGAAAAAATACACAAGGTGCTTGATATCGCAACTAAAATTTGCAAGAGACTCGCTGTCGTTGAACATGTTGATCCGTTTCAATTTGAAGCAGCAAAAGGTACGGTTGATAGAAACAAAGCAGTAGCGACTCTTTTTGATAGAGTGTATGTCGAGTATGCGATGAATACTTCAAATGCTTTTAATCATTTAGTGAACAGTAAAGGAGCTGGAGGTCTCATGCAAATTATTCCTCAAACCTACACTAGTGTGCGAGCACGACTTGTACAGCACGGTCTCTTTAAGGAGACAGAATTACCCGTAGAGCCTAGTGAAGGAAGGAAAGACCCAATGATCTCTGCTCTCATTTCTCTGTACCTCTGTATCGATAACTATAAAATAAAAAAAACGGCGCTTCGTGAGCTTTCAGATGAAGAGCTCGAACTCGCACTTGTGGTTATGTATAATGGTAGTCCGAGGCTACTTCAAACAATACTTGATGAAAAAGAGTCATTAGAAAAGGGTCAAAAACCTAGTATCAAAAAGAGAGTACTCCGTGCTCTCCATCGTAAAGAGTCCTATAAGAAGCCGGAAGTTCCAAAAAAAGTCCCTTCGTTTAAAGAGTTACTACTAACACATCGTCATGGTAACCTGCTACCAGGTACGAGTGTGACAGAAAGTTCAAACTATGTGCAAAAGTATGTTTGGTTAAAGGAACATAAAAATGATATCTGACACTAGTAAGAGATGAAATAGACTATTTATACATGGAATTTAACTTAGCTATAAATGAAAAATTAGTACTTAAGCTTCGGGGAGTAAGCGATAGAGAGGAGCTTTTTGTTTTAACTGATAGCAGCAGAGAACATATAAGCTCATTTCTTCCTTGGCCACAAAAAATTAAAGCACCTTCAGACAGTCTTCAGTTCATCGAAAAATGCCAAGAGAAATATGAAAATGGGACAGCATTAGATCTTGGTATTTTTTATGAAAATAAAATGGTAGGAGGTGTAGGGTTCGTCACACTTGATGAGAAGAATGGATGGGGCGAAATCGGTTATTGGATTAGCAAAGAATATGAAGGGAAAGGGATTATGACGCCTTGTGTCAAAAAGATTATTGAGTACGGTTTTAAAGAGCTTTCACTTCATCGTATACAAATTAGATGTGACTCGCGTAATCAAAAAAGTAAAAGAATCCCTGAAAAGCTAGGTTTCGCTCTAGAAGCGACACTTCGCGAATCAAAAAAACATGAGGACGGCTACTCTGATGGTCTCATCTACGGACTACTTCGAAATGAGTGGGAAAGTAAGGTGGGTTCTGAGGAGATAGTAAGCTGAAATAAAAGTGATGAAGCCTTGTAGTAAAAGGTAGAGCTAAGCGAAAAGTATCAGTTTCTTAGCACACTGTAGTGATACGTGACGATGTCACAGGTGTATCGAATGCAACTACAAACACTCTGTATCATACCCAAAGGATGGATAGATACTAGGTTTTTCTGACTTTTGTGGATAGTGATACAAAGAGTGATAGCTAATGTCATCATTTCAACAAATGAAATAAATCCGTGCACAACAAAATAAATAATGATATGCACGAATATACAAAGTAAAAAGCGCAACTGACTAGTCAGTTGCGCTTTTTAC
>JANYCO010000391.1 GCA_025360235.1 Cytophagales bacterium | reverse complement strand
ACATTATCAAACTGACTATACCCTCTAAATCCGTCTGTAAATACGATACTCTGGTCTGTATCTACCTTTGACTTAAGCATAGCCAATAAGTTACGGCTATTTAGTTTCTCTATTATCTTAACATATACTTTCCCCTTCTTTTCAACTGCACCGACAACAGGAGTTTTAGAAGTACCCCGACCTCTCTTATTTGTTATCTGGGATAGATTTGCTTCGTTGGCAACGAGTTTCTTTTTCTTGCCTCCAATATAAGCCTCATCAAATTCTACCATACCTTCGAGTTTTAATTCATTGTTTATCATAGCACACCGTATTTTATGACAGGCGAACCAAGCGGTTTGATATTTCACACCTGTATTCCTCGCTATCTCAGAAGCGCTTATTCCCATTTTAGCGTTTATCATAAGGAGTATTATCTGCATAAATTTAGGCAGTTCCAAACGTGTACCCTCGAATATAGTACCCACCAGTACGCTGTAATCCTTCTTACAATTATTGCAATGCCACCGCATAGACTTCTTTCTTTTCCGCACGTTTTTAGACTCACAAAACACGCATTTCGGCTTGTTATCCCAACGTAATTTCTCAAGATAAGCTATGCACTTGTCTTGGGTTCCTAATTGTTTTTGTAGTAGTTGTAAGCTCATTTTTACTATATTTGAAACTAACCTTAAACCTTAATTTTTATGACTAAAGAAGAAGTAACAGTATTTGCTGAAACCATTACACATATCAATAACAGAACTACCATTACACTTAATGACGCTACCATACATATAGGCTATTTTGATAATAACATGCCAGAAAATCCATTAAGAAAACAAAACAAATGGAACTTCATATTATCACTAGGTAATAAGCCTATAATTGTTGATGGAAATCAGATCCAGAGCATTGTAATAAACTCGATTTAACTTCTTCACTTGAAAATTTTGCAGTAGGATATAGTTCAAGTATAGCATTACGCAACAGTTTTCTTAGCATTACATTAGGATGAATTAAATATGCGTGATGGCCATTTTCCTTTTCCTGTTCAGTCATATGAGTACATGCCTCTTCTCTAATTCTAATAAATTCATTAAATGAATCTTCCAGAATTAGTAGATTCCTATAAGTTAGATCTTTTATATCTATAGTAACATGGTAATGGTTATCCTTAATTCTATTTATTTCAATTGTGCTTTTTTCCATAATATTTTAGTTTTAAATTTGATTAAATGTCATAATGTGGATAGGTGCGAAAAGTAAAGCTTGAAAAATTTATAGCTACAAAATGTGAAATATGGACCGCTTATTCTGAATAGGAATAGCCAACATATAATTTAAATTCTTCAAATTCTTCTTTACCACCTCTGTAGCCTGAAGTACAACCATCTTCAATTTCTGTTTCCAACTCTACTTCATAATGCCAAAGTAAATGATAACATGCTGTCATGTAATTCCATTTTTCAAAAGAATATATTGTAGTATCATTCATTTTATTGGTAATTAACTCAATCAAATCTGATTTTATTTTTTCTAACATTTTACTATAACTATCATTGTTTTATAAAAAATAATGAATATGAAAAAAAGTAAAGTATAAATTGAAATAATCTTATAATATATTCATTTCACCTCTCTCATAGTACAAACAGGATATGGTATTTATCCTGTTTGCTCTTTCTGCTTATTGCTTTATCAAAGCCTTTTTGGCATTTATTCACTTTAACTATAACATAAGCTATTCTTCTCAGCAACATTTAACTGGAAGAATTTATATACAACCTGAGCTTTAGGACTTTTTAAGAAAGATTATAAGACGAAACAGCCATTTATTAAATTAATGAAAAATTCATCTTTGATGGGAGTAATATTTACCAACCAGTCAGAATTTGCTTCGGACTTACAACAAACACTCATTACAATAGAAAAGGAGGCACTTCTTACAGGTCAGTTATATGCGGATGGATTTGTAGACATCAAAGGCGAGGTAAGAGGAACTATATGGTGCAATAAGTTTCTTTTGAAAACAAATTCATCCGTGTATGAAAATCATTTGTTGGATGCCATTATTGACAGATCAAAACTTTCGGCTTATTATGTTGGGTCTGGAATTATAGCTTCAGGTAAAACCAAAAAGATAATCAAATGGTTGGAGTAAAATAGAATACAAAATTTGCGATAGCATGTACAATTAAAATACGAGTTTGATAAACATATTGCGGAGTGTAATACGTAAGATAATGATGAAAAAGAAGTTCAAATCTTTACCATTTTTAGTTAAAATTCCAGCGTAAAAACAACTGGTATCTACTGTTCAACTATGCAGGTTGATTAGTAGCACGTCCTTTACTTGAACATAAATAAAGGAGTGGTTGTCCTGTAAAACCCTGAACTGATTTACCCTGTAATTATGGTGCTGAAAGCTTGTTATAATTCCACTTATC
>JANYCO010000364.1 GCA_025360235.1 Cytophagales bacterium | reverse complement strand
GTCTTGAGTTTATTATGGGTGAGTAT
This sequence comes from Cytophagales bacterium, assembly GCA_025360235.1. GTDB lineage: Bacteria > Bacteroidota > Bacteroidia > Cytophagales > Cytophagaceae > JANYCO01. The sequence continues at coordinate 3,262 of JANYCO010000364.1, read as the reverse complement.
TAAAAAATCCGAAGTGATATCAGAAGGTAAAGTAGAGAGGTCAACCCATTTTACAGATGGTACAGTAAGATAAGCATCTGATTGTATCACTGTAAATTCGGTAACGCCCGCTGGTACAAAAACACCAAGATCATTTCCATTTATTTTTTTTGTATTAAGAAGTTGTAAATTATTTTTATCTGTTAAATCAAATACTACAGGAAGCGTTGGGGCTGTCCAGGGAATGCTGTCGAAGCTTTGCAAGGCATTGGCAGGATAAAAGAATTTAGATGCAACGCCTCCCATACTTGTGGTTTGGGGGTAGGTTATTTTAACGTAAGCCAATCCAATCCAGTTAGGAGTACCACTAACAAGTGCAAGGGCGTCTATTTTAATTTTTAAATTAGGAGTAAGAAGTGTAGACGGGAATGATTTAGTGTAAAGACTTTTATTGTAGGCATCAAAGACTGTAAAAGAATCAACAATGTCTGGGGAATTTAAGTCACTAATCGTTACAGTAACGTACCTTGATGTCGAACTATTTCTACCAACAATCATTACTTCAACGGTGAAATTTGTGCCGGCATTGGAGTATACATTACTTAATGGGATATCAGTTGTTTTAGTAGTTCCGGTTCTGAAGGAAGCACTACACCATGTTTCTCCAATATCTCCAAAAGTTTGATAAGCCTCTCCATATTCAGTTCCTCTGGAATAATCGTCTGTATATAAAATTAGTTCCTGATTAAGATGGAAGGGTTCAGGAGTAACTACTGTTTTGGTCGTGTCTTTGGTTATCCTTTGTGTACTTGGAGAAGGACCCCAGGTAAGGAAATAAGCAACGGTATCGTTGTATAGATTGTAATATTTATGAGGTTGAGAAGTAACTGGGATATATAATTTAGTATCAAGTGTACCGTCATTTATTTTACCATAAAAGATAATGGAATCAGTATTGCCCAATACTCCATCTCCATTGTCTTTTATCAATATCTTTTGTTCTACTCCTCTGTGCCAGAGTTGTAATTTATCAGTACCAATACCAAGAGCTGAAGGAAATTGATTTCCCAAAACAGCATATATACCATTTTGAGCAGTCTGTATTTTATAGTAAGTCTGGGATGGTACGATCCATTCATTCCCGTATTGAGCTTTAATTTTGAAGCCCATAAAGGAAAGAAACAGTAATAATAGCGTAGTCTTTTTCATCTTCGTTATTTATTTAATGCCAGTTTAAGAGAAAATACATTTGAGTAAAGTGCCTCAGCCTGATTTCCTACATCTGTAAGGGCGTAATCAATAAATATTTTACTTATTCGTAAGCCAATGCCAAAGTTGGGTTGAAATTTAGTGACTGTACCTTTTTTAAAATCTTTTACTTTTTGAATATTCCCTGCTCCAAAGCGAAGGTAAATTATCTTGTTGTAATCCAGCTCAAAACCCGCCATTGGATCCATCGAAATGGTATTTGATTTTATAAGCACATTCCTTTTACCATCAAACGTACTTACGAGATCTATGGCTGCCAATAATCCTACTTTTTTATGCAACTTAAAACTTCTGGCACCACCTAATATAGCTTTTGGTAGGGTAATTTCAATGGAATTTTGTGGTAATTTATTTCCAGTGGCAGTATAGACATCCTGCACCAGTGCGGTATTATGTGACCAGGCATTAAATGTGGTACTGATATCCCTTACCATAAGTCCTAATTTCCATTGTTTTCTGTGATATTGTGCACCTGCGTCTATCCCAAAACCCCATGAATTTGCAAATTGACCTACAGTGCGATGAATTACTTTAGCACTACCTCCTATTTGAAGTCCGGGAATTAATTTTGTTTTTCTTGCATAGGAGAGGAGGAAGGCATAATCGGCAGCTGAAAAGTATTTAATATTATTATAATTTAAAGCACCATTGGCGTCGTACAAAAAGCGTGTATCAGGAATGTCATCCACTCCAAAACGAATGATGGACAGCGCTATTACGCTCTGAGAATCGAGGTGTGTAGCAAAAGCACCATAATCGTACTTGGCTATACCGGCAAAATATTCGGAGTGCATTAGAGCAACTTCGTATTTACTTTTCATGTTTAAGAGACCTGCCGGATTCCAATAGGCAGAAGTTACATCGTTTACGGATGCAGCCTGTACATTAGACATTCCCAGCGCTCTGGCACCTACACCTATGTTTAGAAATTCATTACTATACTTTGGGGCTGAAGTTTGCCCATTTACATAAAGGCTACTACAAATAATTAAGTTAAGTATTAAAAAAAAATGTTTCTTCATTTTTAGTATTTTGATTCTGTTTTTTTACAACGTATTGATTTCAAAGTATATTGTATTTTTTCTTTATTATTGGCCAGTAAGGTATTTATCCCTAAAACTGCAAAAAAGTAACTTTTCTCTCAAATTTTTAATATTTTAGTTTAAATTTAAGACTTAATTGATAAATAACCTGTAACCTTCAAAAATAGTATAAAAATTATGAAAAAATTCATTTTTGTTATCCCCATATTACTACTTATGGTAGCAATGATATCTTGCGAAAAGAAATCCACCACAACCACTACAGATACTACTAAAGTTGCTGATTCCTCATTAGTTAAACTGAAAAGTTTGCGAGATAGCGCAGACAAAGCCTGGGGTATTATGATCAAGTCTGATGACCAAAAAATCAGTGACATGACAAGACTTTTACAGGAAATTTCTTATTGCAAAAAATACAATGTATTGTTAATGGACTCCTTAAATGCAGTGTTAAAAACAATGAAGGATAAACGTTATAATCAGTTGACAATGACTAGTGCTGAAATAGACCAGTACGATGCTTTTACGGACCTTGTAATATCCAGGGTAAGGTATTTGGGAAGCACTACAAAAGATCTTAAAGAGCATCCATTAGCTGAAACTTTATACACTGATATTGCCACGGCAGATAATGATGTAGTACGTTATAGAAACCTCTATGACAAATTTACATTTGCTTATAATGATTATTTAGAAAAAGTTAAAAATCAATTGGGAGACAAAGCAAAAGACTATCCTAAGCTTAACGTTTTTACGATTCAAACTCCGGCGTAATTTAATCCATTGTTAAAAAAAACCTTCCACGAATTTTCGTGGAAGGTTTTTTTTTATTCAGATACCACAATTTTATTGATCTTATCGCCTCCAGCTATTTTGTCAATTACGTCAAGACCTTCTACCACTTTGCCAAAACAAGTATGAACTCTATCTAAGTGAGCTGTTCTGTTTCTGCTATGGCAAATGAAAAACTG
>JANYCO010000361.1 GCA_025360235.1 Cytophagales bacterium | reverse complement strand
ATCAGAATCTCCAGATGCTTTGCACTGCACTTCCTCACATGACCTCATGACAGAGTTAGTTCTTCAAAAACATCAAATCACATGTATTGCTCCTTTATCTGAATTCCTCAGAACACATTCAAACATCAAATATTTGAATTTGTTGTGAAATAAAATTACTGATGGAAATCAGAGGTGATAATAGTGCCTCTCTTCAAATAGCTGATCATCCAACAAGTCATGATAGATCAAAGCATTATGAAACAAATCTCTTTGCCCTCAGAGAGTGGATTAAAGATGGAAAGATGTATGTGGAGAAGGTGCCATCAGCTGAGAATCTTGCTGATCTACTGACTAAAGCAGTCACCCCACAGATATATAATTACCTTAAGGAGAAAATGTCCTTAAAGTCTTGAGTGATTTTACCTCAGAAGTTTATTTAATTTATTTATTATTTTGGAATTTACTTATTTATTTGTTTTGATTTCTACATTATCTTTTCGTAAACACTTAAACATTAAGGAGGGAGTTGAAAAATAGTCTATCTGAGATAAGATATTATTCCTTATATTATTATTAGTTAATAATGTATTAATTGTTTAGATCATGTTAGTGTGAGTTAGTTATCTTTGTTTTATCTATTTGTTGTTATAGTTGAAATATTAAGAAAATATTAATATTATCATATATTATATATTATACTTAATATGTATTCTTATCTATTGTTATCTCATTGTTATTATTTATTTGTTTATTTATGTTTATTAACATAAATATTACTTTGTTTATTTTCTCGAACATTTCCTTGAATTGCTTCTTGTCGTTTCTTTTTTGTTTTCACAGTCATTCCAAATGACTTGTGTTTCATTTGCTTCTCAGTCATTGTTTTGCTTTGCTTTTTCACGGTATTCTCCTGAACAGCTTCATGGTTGTACTTTTAGCTTCATGGTGTATTTCTCCATTGATGTCTATAGACACCTTATACGTTATGTATATTCACTTCTTGTTATTAATATAATACTATTATATTGTGTATATATATATACACTTATTCATCGATACTCTTTACTATAGACTTCGTCTCTCTGAATCCTTAAAATCTCAACTGGCGACCGACGCAGGGGAGACAAGTCTTAAGATATCTATTTATTATATATATTTAATACATAAGCCATTTACCCTACTGGATATATTGAAAACATTATTCAAATGTCTAGTCCTATTGATCCCAACTCTCTAACAGCAAATACAGTTCCACAACAGAACACGTTGAGTAGTACTACTGATAGTATGAGTGGATCAATTACATCACTCCCCTCCCCCTCTAGGGTGGAAAGGACTGATACGCCTCCACGGCGTAACTTATCGGAGATCTCATCATCTCCGTCTTCTGAATTCCCTTCCCTCTCTGATTTCCGTTCTCTTATGAATGAATTTAAACAGATGAAAGAGGATTTCTTAACTATGGGACTTATGAAACGTAAGGAAAGGGAATCACTTCCCCCCATTCAAAAGCCTTTGTCGAGGCCATCGACTCCTCCGTCTCCTACACAACTCAATTTTGGGAATGTAGTGAACAATAATCACCATAATCATATTCATGTGGATCCAATGGATTCTGCAGCAGAAATGATTGATGGACACACTACGCCTACTCGGCGTTCCCCAAGAACACTTCCTCCGTTACCTGGACGTACTTCCCCATCATCTGATGAGAAGGCACCTTCAACATATTCCATGCATGTGGAACATATGAATATTAATCAGGATAAAGTGATGAAGCCTTTGGTGGAGAATAAAATGAAAGTTCCCTTGGAATTTTCACATACCCTCCCTGCGAAGATTCCCTTAGTCACAGGTTCTACTGAGACTGATTCATTTATTTTATGGAAAGGAAAATCAATTTCCTCAGTAGAGAAAATTCCGAAATTCACGGGTTTACTCTCTGCCTCTCTGGCAGATAGTTGGGGATATTTCCAATCACGAAATGGATCAAAGTATGGATTAGAGCAATTACAGAATTCATATATTGATTGTCATCAAGAGATATATGGATTTATTATGGAATGCCTGGAGGAGAAATTTGCAATTCAGACGGAAAGATTATTCTTACTCGGCGAACACAGTATC
>JANYCO010000357.1 GCA_025360235.1 Cytophagales bacterium | reverse complement strand
CAAGTATTTTTTCCAATGGTTCGTCCGTATATCCAAAAATATAATCTGCAATCAGAGGCTTAAGTTTTTCTAATTCGATAGAAATTGTTTTTTTTAATCCGTCAATATTTTCGCCAGATGCTGTAAGACGTAGTTTCACTTCACCAAGCGAAGGTAAGTATGCAAGCGCTGTGCTTCTAGGTAGTTGAGCTTCCCAGTCTTTTATCAACTCTGCCAGATTAGATTCGCCGATTCCAGTAGTTTTTATGAGTTGATGAAGAATGACTGGAGTTTTAAAATATTCTTTTAATCTGGGAAGTACACTTTGGGTCATAAGGTCCTTCATTTCATATGGAACACCGGGCATTGACATAAATACTTTTCCGTTTTTTTCAAACCACATACCCGGAGCAATGCCTGATTGATTATGGATATATCTACAAGAGGTAGGAAGTAATGCCTGACCTTTGTTCAATTCGCTCACTTCTTTCCCTCTTCGGGCAAAGATTGCTGTAATATCTTTTAGTGCCTGATCATGAAGTACAAGTTCACATTTGAAATAATTGGCTAATGTCTTTTTTGTAATATCGTCGTTCGTAGGACCTAAACCACCTGTGATCAGGATCAGGTCAGAGCGTTTTTCCGCTTCTGCCAACATCTCGAGAATGGCATCTTCCCGGTCGCTTACACTGGATTTTCGTTTGGTCCGGATACCTATTTTATCCAGCTCAGCACTTATCCATTGGCTATTAGTATCGGTGATTTGTCCGTATAATATTTCGTCACCAATGGTAATGATATCGGCGTGTATATTTTTCATGAGTTAACAATTTCTTTATAAAGTAAATGTAATAAAAGAACTTGATGAAATATTTACTATCTTTAGCATCGAAGAGTAAATTTTTAAACGATTTTATAGTTTTATGAAGGTATTAATTATTGAAGATGAAAAGGAACTCCGCAGGTCTGTGGTAACTTATCTTAGTCATGAAGGGTATATCTGTGAATCAGCAGGCACTTTTAATGAGGCAATAGAAAAGATCAACGATTACGAATACGATTGTATACTTATAGACATAATGTTGCCGGGAGGTACAGGGCTTGATATTGTAAGAGAAATTAAAAAAAGAAATTTACCTGCCGGAGTTATTATTGTTTCCGCTAATAATTCCGTAGAAGACAGAATCGAAGGGCTTGAATTAGGCTCGGATGATTATCTTACAAAACCTTTTCACTTATCAGAATTAAACGCCAGGGTGAAGTCAGTAATTAGACGACGAAGTTTTCAGGGATCAAAAGATATTACATTCAATGAAATTCACATCAACCCTGATTCGCGTCAGGTTTTTGTGGCAGAAAAAGAAGTTATTTTTACAGGAAAAGAATATGATTTGCTTGTATTCTTTATCGCAAATAAAGGTAGGGTAATCCCTAAAGATTCAATAGCAGAGCACCTTTGGGGCGATCATATGGATCAGGCCGATTCTTATGATTTTTTATACACGCACGTTAAAAATATGAGAAAAAAATTGGTGCAGGGTGGTTGTAATGATTACTTAAGTACTGTGTATGGAATAGGCTATAAATTTCAGTAAAAAAGATTATTCTTCTTTTTTATTTTCTTCTTTGTTTTCCTTCCCATCTTCCATCGGCATATTTTGCGACTTCTCTTGTTCTTCAATTTGGTTTTGAAGTTCGATTTGGTCTTCGTGCTCTAATTTTTCAACCTCTTCCTTCGTAGGTTTTATGATCTGAAATTCAACTCTTCGATTAAGACTCCTGTCTTCAGCAGTTTTCTCCTCTACAATTGGTTTTTGGCTTCCGAAACCAATTGCTTCAATTCGCGTTTCTTCTATATGCCCTTTCTCATCGATATATTTCTTTATCGCATCTGCTCTTCTCTGAGATAGACGTAGATTGGCATCCGGGTCTCCCTGTCCATCCGTATGTCCTGAAATTTTAAGTTTAAAGTAGGGGTGATCAATTAGAAAATTTACCACCTTGTCCAGATCTATTTCCATATCAGGGAGGATATCTGCTTTCCCATTTTCAAATTCTAAATGCTCAAAAGTCCATTTATTATATTTGATGGAATGTGTTTTAATTTCAATACTAGTATCTCCATCGAGGGTAAATTTTTTCTCAATTCTGAAAAAGTCATCCCCTTGTATGATGAGTAAGTAGTCGTTTTTGTCAATCAAATCAAATTCAAAACTTCCATCCGGACGGATGAATTTAGGAGCGACTTCAACGCCATTGTCAAGATCAATAATGGAAACAATGCCCTTGAAAGGGTCTCCCGTAGCGGAGTCTGTGAGAAGGCCTTTAAGTATA
>JANYCO010000292.1 GCA_025360235.1 Cytophagales bacterium | reverse complement strand
CGGAAACAAAACTTGGGTTCGGTGGATTGCTTACTGTTAATTTTGATATTGGTAAAAAGAAGGACAGTACGCTGCAAAGTTCTTTTATAAAAAATTCAGTTATTTATACAGTTAAAAGGCAAACTGAACTTGAAAGTTCGGGTACACTTTATGTCTCTTCCAATAAACTTATCAATCCTTTTAAAGTGCGTTATGCGCTCTTCCCTGAATATTATTTTGGAACAGAGAATCCAACACCATGGGCTGCAAAAGAAATTATTCAATACAAAAGATTTACCATTGAAAATAAATCGCTTTTTAAAATTAATCGTCTGCTCAACTTTGGTCCTTCAATGAGGTACGATAGAATATTTAAAGTAACTTCTCCTGCGAATGGATTGCTTGAGACGTCTTCACCCCTTGGTTATAAAGGTTCAGAGTCATTGGGACTTGGGCTTGCCATGGTAAGTGACAAACGAAACAATGTTGTAAATTCCACTAAAGGATACTACGTAGAACTCTCCTTTTTAAATTATGGAGGCTGGTTAAAAAATAACTATTCTTTTACCAATATTCATTTTGATGCACGAAAATTTATTTCTCTTTCTTCCAAAAGGTATTGTGTTTTGGCTTTCCAATTGGTGGGTAGTTTTAATCCCGGGAAAACACCTTTTAAAAATATGGCAGAGATTGGTGGATCGTGTATTACGAGGGGATATTATTCAGGATTTTTCAGGTATAAAAATATGGTATCCGCACAAACCGAGTTTCGGCTTCGACTATGGAGAAGCATTGGAGCAGTGACGTGGGTAGGTATTGCAAAAATCTATTCATCGTCTTCTGTTTCCTCAACATCATTTCAGCCTAATATTGGAGTAGGACTCAGAGTAACCATCAATAAAAAAGACAATCTTAATGTCAGGATGGATAATGGTTGGGGTACCAGACAAGCAGGAACGTATCTGGATGTGGCAGAAGCGTTTTAAAAAATTGCGAGTTATTAATGTTGAGTTATGAATTCTTTTAAATTTATTTAATTTCTACTCACTGTTGCGCCACCACTTTCACCTGATAAGAAGATTTGGCTTCTCCACTACTACTGCGAAGGACTCCCTTGATTGGAGCGCAATCCATATAATCAGCGCCATGCGATACTTTTATAAAATTTTGGTCGACTAATAAATTATTGGTCGGATCAAAACCTATCCAGCCCAACTGGGGTATAAAGGCTTCAACCCATGCATGCATGAACGAAGCACCTAAAAATTTCTTACCCTGATTCAAATAACCAGACACATACCGTGCAGGGATCTTGTTTGCTCTTGCCATAGCAATAAAAATATGTGCATAGTCCTGACATACTCCCTTTTTTAACTTTAATGCATCTCCCGCTTTTGTGGTAACTGTAGTTGCATTTTTATGGTAAGAAAGAGATTTATGTACATAGCCATTTAATTTTGTAAGAAAATCAAACAAGGAGCAATCTTGTTTGAAGGGCATTATCATTTTCTGCTGTTCCCCACCAATAAAAGTCAGTGGTGATTTGATAAGAAAAAGATGAAAATCGATGAAAAAATCTTTAGAATGTATTTCATCCAATTCTTCTTTTAAACTTAGCATTGATGCGAAAGGTAATTTTGTTTTTGTTTTCTGTACAACGGCTTTATAATTGAATTTAAATTCCTTAAAATTATTAATTGCCTTTACTCTGCTGATTTCAAAACCAAAAAGATTTTTGTAATTAAAAACGCTTTCAGGTACTGAACTCCTCACAGCAGTATCGACCAGTATTTGCGTATAATCGTGGCAAGGGCTGATATTAAATTCAAAAATACCCTCTACTACACGCTCCGTATATAAATTAGTTGATTGGTATTCGATGGTATATTCTTCCATTTGTTTGTTCATTGTTTTCTCTGATTTAATAGCTCATGTATTTTTTTTCTATTTCCTTCGCCATTCCGTAGATTTGATTTAGCGTATTTTCCAGAAACTCTAACGTATTTTCTTCTATCTCTGCCATTGTCATATAACTAAAAGCTGCATGTAGCTTCCCAACCTCAAATTCTACCGAGTTTCTTTCAGTATATTTTGAGGTGGAAATTTTATTCAGATTATGATTAATATGTCTGAGATTATAAGAGATAGAACGAGGAAATTCTTTGTTAAGGATTAGAAATTCTAAAGCATCTTTCATGTTAGGTAATGCACGGTAATAAATCCGACTCATGTCAAATGCCTCTAGACTTTTAAGCATCGTTACACAATGGTAACTTTCGATAGGCTTTCCAAGTTTTTGTTTTTCTATTTTCTGAATATCTTTTATTTTAGAATACATTACCCGTGTAGTCTGGCTGGCACGTTCTACATGCATACCCATGCGAATGAGCGACCATGTTTTGTCGTGCAACAAAGAATTGTCTACATAACCTGCTACAATGGAACAGTTTTCCATAATCTTATCGGAGAAAAAATAAATACCTTCTTTCTGCAAGTCTTTCTCCGTAAACCCATTTACGAAATGATAAAATTTATTGATTGCTCCCCAAAGTTCTGCTGAGATGGAATCCCTTGCCCCTCTTGCATTCTCACGGGCATAGAAAACACTACTTCGAATGGATACATGGTTCGCTTCATCCAACGTGATAAGGTTATTTATTTTATCTTCCTGATAATTTTTGCTATTCTTCTTATACTCTTCATCCAGCCCAAGCATCGTAAGAATGGATTCAAATATGAATTCATGTTTACTAGCCAGTGGAGCGTCAAGGGCAGAATAATAATGCACCTTTATATATCGTGCAGACTGGTCGGCTCTTTCCAGATAACGCCCCATCCAAAATAAACTATTTGCAATTCTTGATAACATACTATCTATTATAATTAACAATTAACCATTAACAATTAACTATTGTTAAATTTATTCTCCCAACACCCAAGTATCTTTAGACCCCCCGCCTTGAGAAGAGTTCACCACCAGGCTTCCTCTTGTCAATGCTACTCTTGAAAGACCGCCTTTTAATACAAACTGTTTGTTTCTTCCCATCAGACAATAGGTCCTGAGATCTATATGTCTTTGTTCAAATTTTTCCTCTTCTTCTATAAAAGTACTGTGCACCGAGAGCGACATAATAGGTTGTGCAATATATTTACGACGATTGGCTGCTACTACTTTTTTGAATTTTTCTATTTCTTCTTTCTTCGCTCTGCTTCCAATCAAAATTCCGTATCCTCCTGATTCATCTACTGGCTTTACTACCAGATTGTGCATATTGTCCATTACATACTGAAAATCTTTTTCAATTTCACAGCGGTAGGTATGTACATTTTTAAGAATAGGTTCTTCATTGAGATAATATCGGATAATCTCGGGCACATATATGTATACTGCCTTATCATCTGCAGCACCAGTACCCGGAGCGTTTATCAGTGTAACGTTTCCTGCTTTATAGGCGCCCATCATACCCGGAACTCCCAAATACGAGTCTGGTTTATATACCAGCGGATCAATAAATTCATCGTCTACGCGTCTGTATATAACATCTACTCTTTGTGGACCGTCAATTGTTTTCATGTACACAAAATTCTTGTCTACCATCAAGTCTCTCCCTTCTACCAGCTGGATGCCCATACTTTGTGCTAAGAAGGAATGTTCATAATAAGCGGAGTTGTATATCCCTGGCGACATTACTACACAAGTAGGATTATCAATGCCATCCGGAGCAACTGATTTAACCATATCAAGCAACTGCTCAGGATAATCGTCTATTGGTTTTACATCATGACTCAGGAAAAGATTGGAGAATACTTTTTTCATGGTTTCTCTGTTGGAAAGCACGTAACTCACGCCAGACGGGCAACGAACATTGTCTTCGAGAACATAGTACTGCCCATCTTTATGACGAATCAAATCGGTACCACAAATATGAGTGTATATTCCACCAGGAGGATTTACCCCAATCATTTCACGGTTGTAAAAAGCAGAAGTAAAAACCAAGTCTGCAGGCACCACTCCGTCTTTCATTATTTTCTTGTCATGGTACATATCATGAAGAAACATATTTATGGCTTTGTTGCGCTGAATAACGCCGGTTTCTATATGCTCCCATTCAAGCGCAGAAATTATTCTGGGCATAAGATCAAATGGGAAAATTCGCTCTACCCCTTTTAAAGTGTCCGAATAAACAGCGAACGTTACCCCCTGATTGAAGAAGGTTATTTTTGCAAACTCATCCAACTTTTTGTAATCTTCTACAGAGAGTTTTCCAAAGTGTTTTAATACTTTCTGATAATGTTTTGCTGTTTTTCCATCCTCTTTAAACACTTCATCAAACAGCGCTTTATTAAAAGGGTAAGTACTAAAAACTGAATTTTTAGCATCAACTGGGTGTAAATCGGTCATAGGCAATATGAATTTTTCAATATTTTAACCTAGTCATATTAATTCGTAA
>JANYCO010000219.1 GCA_025360235.1 Cytophagales bacterium | reverse complement strand
TTGCTTTCAATTATTTTATATAACCGGTAAGACAAATTTCCTGTTAAGAAAAATACAAGTTCTGTAGGAAAAAAGCGATACGTCCATGGATCATAATTTAATCCTTTACTTAAAAGTAGTATTCTTAATGCCAGAGAGCCAATCATGAGGAAGATAATTATTTTATAATTTTGTTTCAAAATAAATGGGGCAATGCTATAAAACATTATTTCTAAAGCTACGGTCCAGGCTTGTGGTACCAACAGAAATTGATATAATTCTGGATTCGTTTGACGAAAATTTTCAGTAAAATAAAGAGCGCCGGTTTCCGTATTTAATCCTAAAAACATTACCAGATCCTGACCTACTAAAAAAAGGTTTGTGAAAATTAAATAACAAAAACTAAAAAAATTTATCTCGTTAAAGTATTCGACAAAAAATTTAAAACTACCAAAACGTTCAAAATTAGAATAGAAACAAAAAAACAAAGAAGATAACATTATCAAAAATAAAACCAACCAATATGTTGGGAATAAACGCAGAAGACGATTGGATAAAAATAATTTGTAAGAACCATTTACGCCTGTATATTTTTCATTTAATATAAGGGACATATAAAACCCTGATATTATATAAAAAGATTGGACTGCTATTTCACCACCAACGAAAGATAATCCGAAAATAGAACCGGAGTGGTCCACCAATACCGATAAAGCTAAAAGCAAGCGGATAATTCCCATGAGATCATAAAAGTAAGAAAATCAAACTATAAAAGCTGAAAAGACTAAATACTTTTAAAATAGCTAATTAATTAAATTATAATAAGTTATATGTTATATGATAAAATTCAGAGAATACAATTTGACTAATTTAGATTCTCAAATTTCAGTTTTTTATGTATTATTGTCAATTAATAGAATAATAATCAGAGTTTTTAGCAGATTAAGAACAAATTTATTCTTATCATTGCAGGTTGTGTATGTTATACATTAGCCTAAATAACAGTTCACTAACGAAACAACTAACCTATTAAACAAACTGAATAATGAATTTTGCGCCTATAGACCTTATTATTTTCGGCTGTTACATTGCTATCATCGTAACCGTTGCGTTGCTTGTTTCCAGAAAGAAAAAAGGAGTAGAACAAACTACCAATGATTATTTCCTTGCAGGAAATACTTTGCCCTGGTGGGCCATTGGAACATCCCTGATCGCTGCAAATATCTCTGCGGAACAATTGATTGGAATGACAGGAGATGGCTACACAATGGGTCTGGCTATCGCCACCTATGAATGGATGGCAGCACTTACATTATTAATAGTAGGAAAATTTTTCCTACCTGTATTCCTTGAAAAGAAAATCTACTCCATGCCCAACTTTTTGGAAATGCGTTACGATGGTCGTGTGAGAACAATCATGTCCATTCTCTGGCTTATTCTTTATGTCTTTGTAAACCTTACTTCCATTATGTACCTCGGAGGCATATGTATCGAACAAGTATTCGGCATTGACTTACGAATTGCCATCATGTGTATTGCTTTCTTCTCTGCCATATACACTATAGCAGGAGGGCTTAAGGCCATTGCTTATACTGATTTTATCCAGGTTGGATTTTTGGTGGTAGGTGGTTTAATTACTACCTCGCTGGCGCTGGATCAGTTTTCTGGCGGAAAAGGTTTTTTCACCGGAATGGGGATGCTGGTAGACACGCTTCCTGATAAATTTGATATGATCTTTACATCTGAAAATAAATATTTCATGGACCTTCCTGGTGTATTTGGTGTATTTGTTTTTATGTGGATAATCAATTTGAATTATTGGGGATTTAACCAATATATCACACAACGTGCGCTGGCAGCGAAGAGTTTGAAGGAAGCACAAAAAGGAGTAATTCTTGCTGGTTTTCTAAAATTATTAATGCCGATGATCGTAGTAATTCCAGGTATCGTAGCCTTCGCCTTGCATGCACCTCTTGGAGAAAATGAAAAAGATCAGGTTTACCCATGGTTATTAAATACATTCCTTACTCCCGGAATTAAAGGAGTTGTTTTCGCAGCTTTAGTCGCTGCCGTAGTAGGTTCTCTGAGTTCTAAAACAAATAGTATCGCTACTATATTTACGATGGATGTTTACAAACCTTTCTTTGGAAATACTAAATCAGAAAAACAATTGGTCTTTGTAGGCCGTATTTGTACTGCAGTAGCGTTAGTAATCGCAATTATTGTAGCACCTTATATTAGTCTATTCAAAGGTGGTTTTCAATTTATTCAGGTATTCACGGGATTCTTCAGTCCTGGAATTTTTGCCATTTTCATTTTCGGATTATTCTGGAGAAAGGCAAATACCAGTGGCGCCTTGTGGACTGCAGCATTGACGATACCTGTTTCGCTAATGCTCTTCTTCTTCTTTGGAGAAAAAGAATATGCACTTATCAATCTACCCTTCTTATACAGAATGGCAGTTAGTTTTGCATTACTTTCTACCGTTATGATTGCTATGAGTCTTAAAACAGGAAAAGGGCAAGACGATCCTAAAGCAGTTGTAATAAGCAAAGGTTTGTTTAATACTTCTATCGAGTTTAATATTGGAGCTGCGTTGATCATATTGATCACTATTATTTTATATGCTAAATTCTGGTAATAACAACTTTTAAAAAAGAGCCTCCATAAATTAAGTTTATGGAGGCTCTTTTTTTTAATCTGTTTCTGTCGTCCTGCTGACAAAATTTTAATTTTAGCACATTTATATTTGTATCGTTATACAACCGTACAAATTATGAAAAGGAATGCATTTGTCTATCTGTTTATCTTGTTTATCATGGGTAATAACTCTGCAGTCTTTGCACAGGAAGAAGCCCTTCGTCAAAAACATTTTAATAGTGAAAAAGGAATAATGTTAAACGGTTACGACCCTGTAAGCTACTTTTCAGGAAAACCTATAAAAGGTAAAGGCAATTTCCAATACAAATATAAAAATACCATTTATCAATTCGCCTCACAAGCTAACCTGGATAAATTTAAAACTGATCCTGCCCACTTCGAACCTCTATATGGCGGATGGTGTGCTTATGCCATGGGAGCAAAAGGAGAAAAGGTAGAAGTAGATCCGGAAACTTATAGAATTATTAACGGAAGACTCTATCTGTTCTACAATTCATTTTTTAACAATACACTCACCGATTGGAACAAAGATGAGACAAATCTAAAAAAGAAGGCTGATTCCAATTGGGCAATTATTTTCAAACAATAAAATGGAAAAAATAATTTTATTGTTTAGTATGTTAACCTGCTTGCAAAATATGTACGCGCAGGATAGTACAAGGTCTTGTAATTGTAAGTACAAATACAACAATAATTATGATCTTGCCTTTAGTTTGGGGAAACAGGAAGTGGTTGGAGCGCTTTCATGGAACCATCTTCATGGTATTGGAAATAAGAAGCAACGTTTTAAAATAGGTTATGGATTAAGACTAACCTCTTATTATGGCTATAGTGCCGGAAAATTTTATACCACTGCACCATCCAAATATACTAGTCCAGTACAAGGGCCAACTACTATATTTTCAAAAACTATAGAAAAAAATATCGATACAATTGCTTTCGCCAATCCTCAGGTAAACTCAGTCAATATTTCCATTAATCTCCAATACTCTTTAAGTAAAAAACTAGAGCTGGGATTCAATATTGATGCTGTTGGGTTTAGTTTTGCGGCCAAACAACTGACCTCTGTTATCTCTTCTGTATATGATCAGAACCAACCTTATTTATTATCTGCCACCCCAACTAAATTTAATCTTTTACTTACCAGTGACAACGATAAAGGCTCCTTGAATTCTGAGTTTTATTTGCGGTATTGGCTATCCGAACATTTTGGAATAAGAGGAGGTTATACCTTCTACTTTTCTGAATATACAACCAGTCAAAAGTTAACCTTTGATTCTGGTAGAATTCAGACGGATCGCTTCCGACAAAAATCAGGACTTGCAATGATCGCAATAAGTTACAGACCTTTTGTAAAAAAATAATCTATTTAACTAAACTATATACTTATGAAAAAAATAATTTTAATAATTTTAGTTCTTACTGTTGGAGCCTTTGCCTGTAAAAAAGAAAAGGAAACTACCAAAACCATAAACGATGCTATTACCTCTGTTTCGGATACAATAGGAACCGGCACATTTGTGGGTCAGCAACACAGTCTGAGCGGAAACGTCATTCTATATAAAGACAATTCAAGCAATCATATCTTACGTCTTCAAAATTTTAATATGACCGGAGCTCCCGATGCAGATGTATTTCTTTCGACTACGAGCAATTATGTGGCTGGAAATATTATAAAAATATCAGATCTCACTTCCAATGCCAACTATACTAATAGTGCTATCAATATTGACGTTGCGGAAAATATTGATTTTGCGCAATACAAATATGTTATAGTTTGGTGCACGCAGTATAGTGCGTATTTTGGATATGCGCCACTGCAATAAATTAAAAAATTAAGAATTAAGAATTAAAAATTAAGAATTAAAAATTAAGATCAGACCTTAATTTTTAATTCTTAATTCTTAATTTTTTAATTGACTCTAGTATTTCACCACCTTCAAAACCCTGGTATACCCACCTGAAACAACGCGCAGCTGATATACACCAGAAGACAACCCCTCTCCTATTTTTATTTCGGATTGAATTTTATCAACTGTAAAAGTAGAAATAATATTTCCCTGAAGATCCATTAGATCAATACTGGCTCCCTGAATATTTTTTAGCAAAAGCGTTGTAGTATTATCAAATGGATTTGGCTGAACCTGACATACTATATTAACATCATTGTTTACAATAATAATATTACTCTTATCTTTTGTACCATCAATATCATGTTGCACTAGTCGGTAATAGTTTAGTCCGTTAAGAGGACTTGAATCAATCAAAGAATAATTGGATACCTGATTAGAAGTACCTTGCCCTGCTATAGTTCCTATCACTTCAAAATTATTTCCATCAGAAGATCGCTCAATTGTAAAGTGATCGTTATTGGTTTCGGTCGCAGTGCTCCATGAAAGATAATTTTGGAGTCCTTCATTTTTCCCTTTGAAATAAAGTAATTCTATTGGTGCAGGACAGTTATAAGTAATGTTGATTGTTTTTCTTGCACAATCGCTAAGTGCTGCGGATTCAATTCTCCAGTCAAATAGCTGACCATAATGTGTAGAGGCGGAAAAATACCCTGTTCCACTGTTCTGCCATGCATTTGGTCCGAATGAAAAAATATTAGGCATAGTATTCGGGAAATTCATTGCTGTTTGAAGAATGGCATATTGTGGAGGTACAGAACCGTTAGGATTGTATACCCCAATATTATAAATACCAGGTTGTATAGTAATGTTTACAGTAAGAATAGTTGGATAACCTGTCCATGGCTCATTGGTTGGGTGTGCAGCAATAGTTACGGTAGCAGTTTGATTGGCTGATACCTGAGTTGGCA
>JANYCO010000216.1 GCA_025360235.1 Cytophagales bacterium | reverse complement strand
AGCGTTGAAGCCGATTTCCATATCTTCTCCTTCGTATTCGCAGGAAAGTCTCTCGTTTGCTTCGTTAGAGAAGTCAAGATCTTCTGCAGATACCTGTAGATCACTTCCTGCAATTTTCAATCTTACTTGATAAGTAGTTTTGTTTGCATAGATAGAAATACGTTTGATAGAGTTTAAGAAGTCTGCTCTGTTGATGCTAAGTTTGTTTGGGTTAGAAACAGGAATGGCATTTTCATAATCAGGGAATCTTTCATCGATCAAACGACAGATCATTTTTACGTTGTTGAAGCTGAAGAATGAATTAGAAGCATTGAATTCTATATTCACCACTGTATTTTCAGAAGGCAAAGAAGCTTTTAAAAGCATTAGCGCTTTTCTTGGAAGGATTAAAGTATTTGCTCCGTCAGAACTAACATCAGCTCTTCTGAAACGGATAAGGCGATGACCATCTGTAGCTACGAAAGTAGCGCTTTTTTCAGTCAATGAAAGATAAACACCAGTCATGGCAGGTTTTAATTCATCTGTACTAGCTGCGAAGATTGTAGTCGAGATTGCTCTGCCTAATACATCAGAAGAAATATCTACAGAGGTGCTATTTTTAACAGCAGGAACCTTTGGGAAGTCAGTAGCGTTTTCGCCTGATAATTTATAACGACCATTATCAGAACTGATTTCGATACTGTAAGTACCCTGATCGATTGTAAATGTAACTGGTTGTTCAGGTAAATTCTTAAGGGTATCCAAAAGAATTCTTGCAGGAACACAAATACTACC
The DNA here is from genome assembly GCA_025360235.1 of Cytophagales bacterium. GTDB lineage: Bacteria > Bacteroidota > Bacteroidia > Cytophagales > Cytophagaceae > JANYCO01. Next base: position 2,471 of record JANYCO010000216.1, on the reverse strand, counting down.
TTTCTGTTTAGATTCAACAGGCAATTCTGTAATCATTGAAGTCTGAAGGTCAGAAGCAGAAACTATAAGTTTGCTGTCGGCTACTTCAAACAAGAAGTTTTCCAGGATTGGAACCACAGGGTTGGTTGTAATAACTCCGTTGATCGAAGTCAGTTGTTTTAATAAAGCCGAAGCTGAAACGACAAATTTCATTGTAAAATCTTATTTAGTAGATTAAAAACTGTCCTAATAATTAATTTATCAGGTTCAAATTTGAGTCAAAAATAAGCAATTAGGTCAGTATAAAAACCATTGGGGAGGATAAGTTATCCACCTGAAATGTGTATAGAAATGAGGATTACTTTTAGGCCTACTTTTGCTGTGTAGTATCCTTTGGCAGAGGAACTTGTATGTCTGCTTTTATGATTACCATTGCCTCAGAATAGGTAGGGTCGTTACAATAAACAGTCACCGATTTACTGTGCTGGCCAGATTTCCCTGTGGAATTGAAGGTAACCTTAAGGTTGGATTTCTCTCCTGGCTTTAGAAGCGTTTTTTCAGGTTCGGAAGCCGTACAACCACAACTTGCTTTTGTTTTGTAAATGATTAAATCCGATTTGCCTCCATTGGTCATTACGAAATTAGTCGCTACAGTGTCTCCTTGTTTTATTACCCCAAAATTATGCATACTTCTGTCAAAACTTAATTTTGGTATTTTTAGTGAATCATCATGACTCATAGTTGGAAAATAGATACCAATATTGGCCACTATAATTAATTTTTTAATTGCTTCAGAGGAATCATTGGTTTCCATTTCTACAACATCGTAAACATAATCGCCAAGGTCTTTCTTTGCTTTTGCATTATAGGTGATTTTAATATAGCCGGTATCTTTAGAATTGAGGGCTATTGGAGTAACACTAATGGTAAGATGTTCGGGTAATTTTGAAGGAACAGTAAAATTAATTCTTTTAGAGCCGTCGTTGAAAATTTTAAATTGTTTAGTAACAGTTTCGTTATTTTTTAGATCACCTATGTTTAAATAATCGGCAGTGAATCGTAGGTTTCCACTTTTTATTGGAAAAATGTCAGAGGCTGTTTTTGGTTTTGGAATTACAAACCCTTTTATTGTTAATACCTCAACTCCGGCACTAGAACCAAGTGAATAAGAAACGCTAAGTGATTTCGTAAAAGCATTAGGTCTGTTTGAAGGATCGAACATCGCTTTTACATAACCTGATTTCCCAGGTTCTACAGTTGCTCTGGTCCAGCTGGGTGTTGTGCATCCACAGGAAGCTTTTACATTATTGATGGAAACAGGTTGGTCAGTTGAATTTGTGAATTTGAATTCATAACTAATTTTTCCATTTTCTTCTTTTATCATTCCAAAATCATGCGCTTGTTTTTCAAAACCAATCTTTGATTGTGCATTATTTTTTTCTGAAATAAATAGCAGTAGGAATAAAAGAAGGATTGATATATTTAATTTCATGGCTACTATTTTTTATATTCTTTAAGTGTCTTAACTAACAATTCATTTTCATCTTTCGTTCCAACTGTAATACGAACACAGCCTTCACAAAGCATTACTTTAGAGCGGTCACGTGTAATGATCTTTTTTTCAACAAGGAAATCATATACTTTTTTCCCATCATCAGTTTTTATCAAAACAAAATTAGCATCGGAAGGAAATATTTTGGTGATGAATTTTATTTCGGAAAATTGTTGAATTAGTGTTTTACGTTGAGAAAGTATCTCTTTCACCATCTGCTCCTTTTTTGATAACGCTGAAAGCGCTTCCAGTGCAAGTACCTGTGTATACTGATTAATGTTGTAGGGAGGTTTAATTTTGTTGATGATAGAAATAATTTCTCTTGAAGCAAAAGCAATTCCTAAACGCAATCCTGCCAATCCCCATGCTTTAGAAAAGGTCTGGAGTATTACCAGATTTGGATATTGATTTAGTTTTGTAACAAAAGTTTTATCCGGAGCAAAATCGATATAGGCTTCGTCGATTACGACTATGCCGTTAAAGCGGGTTAATATTTTTTCAATGCTCTCCATTTTCATACAATTTCCTGTTGGATTGTTTGGAGAACAGATGAAAATTATCTTAGTATTGGCATCAATTGCCGCAAGCACTTTTTCAGTTTGAATTTCAAAGTCAGGCGTAAGAGGAATCTCTTTTACCTGCACATCATTTATGTTTGCGCTTACTTCATACATTCCATAGGTAGGAGGAAGCGTGATCACATTGTCGGTACCTGGTATACAAACGGCTCGGTACAACAGGTCGATCGCTTCATCACTGCCGTTACCAAGGAAAATTTGTTCGGGTGATAGGTTCTTGATTTTAGCTAAATGCTCTTTTACCTCTCTTTGAAGGGGGTCAGGGTATCGGTTGTAGTTATCTTTGGTTACAGAACCTAAAGGGTTCTCATTGGCGTCCAGAAAAACGCCTTCATTGCCTTTATATTCATCCCGCGCTGAAG
>JANYCO010000208.1 GCA_025360235.1 Cytophagales bacterium | reverse complement strand
TAATTTTTAATTCTTAATTGAAAAAACCATGGAATACAGAAAATTTGGACGCACCAATTGGCAGGTAAGTGAGATCGGATATGGGATGTGGGGATTGGCAGGCTGGACAGGCTCGGAAGGTGATGACTATGAAAAGTCATTGGACTATTCTGTAGAGAACGGCTGCAATTTTTTTGACACTGCCTGGGGTTATGGAGAAGGACTTTCAGAACAAGTTTTAGGAAAACTTATAAAAAGACATCCTTCAAAAAAAATATATGCTGCTACTAAAATTCCACCTAAGAATTTTAAATGGCCTTCACTTCCTGACTATAAACTTCAAGATTGTTTTCCTGCTGCACACATTATAGAATACACAGAAAAAAGTCTTAAAAATTTAAATATTGAATGTATCGATCTTCAACAGTTCCATGTTTGGGAAGACAGCTGGTCGAACCAAGACGAGTGGAAAAAGACCATTGAAAAACTTATTAAAGAGGGTAAAGTAAAACACTTCGGAGTAAGTGTGAATCGATGGGAACCTAATAACTGTTTGGAGACGCTGAAGACTGGTCTTATTGATTCCGTACAAGTGATTTACAATATTTTTGATCAGGCACCAGAAGATAAATTGTTTGATCTTTGTGAAAAATTGGATATTGGTGTTATAGCCCGTGTACCTTTTGATGAAGGGACACTTACAGGCAAGCTTACGAAAGATACCGTATTCCCTAAGGAAGATTGGCGTAGCACTTATTTTGTTCCCGAAAATCTTATACCTAGCGTTGAACATGCCGATAAATTAAAACCATTAATTCCAAAAGGAATGGAAATGCCGGAAATGGCACTTCGTTTTATATTAAGTCACAAAGCAGTAAGCACAACAATTCCGGGCATGAGAAAAATTAATCATACTCAAGCCAACCTTTCTGTTTCTGATGGTAAGCACCTTTCGAAAGAATTACTTGCTGAACTTAAGAAACATCGTTGGGATAGGGTGAGGACGGAGTGGAGCCAGTAATTCAATTACGAATTAAAAATTAAGCATTGCGAATAGGTTTGGTAAATATTTGCTACTGAATAAACGTTGGTGAACGCTTATTTAATTTAAGTGTTTGTAGCAATTGAGATTTAGCAGCGATCATAAAATTGAACGTACGTAAACTTCCGAAAGGAGCTAAAGTCATATTCATTTGCCAGCAATGTAAATCGCGGGAGATGGTGAAGTTGGAATAGGTAATAACTTTCTCTTTTATATTATAACCTGTCGAGTATACAATTTTCCATTTTGGTGTTATGCTGATATCTCCACTTGCTGTCAAGGCCTCATTGATAACAGGGTCCTGAATACCTGCGTGTGTATAATTGTAGGTATAGCTCAATGCCACGCTCCAAGGTACATTAAAATCAATGTATTGATTTGGATTTGCACGGATGTAATCAATCTCCGACTGCATCTGGGGATTATTAAATTTAGGATCTCTTGTTACCGTTTTCTTTTTTGGTGCAAACCGGGTTCCTATAGTTAAATTCATAGTAGAGAGTTGTGCCAATTTTCCTTTTGCATCAAACAAATAAGTGTTGATCTGTCTTGGTCTGTAGAATACATTTTTACCATTTATATTTCGAATACTGTCAGCTACCCATGTATAGGGGTCAAATATAGAAGTTAAATTGACATCAAAACGTCCAAGAAGTTTGGTTCTTGTATTTAACGTTACGTTTTTCATATTTAATGAATCTGCTCCAAAATTATAACCACCAGCGAGGGATAGATTGTCTAGTAGATTAACTTTTTTAGTGGGATTAGTACCAGAGGTATCTTTTTTATTTAATACTTTCATTTCAATAATATTACTTATTGTAAAATCTAACACTGCTTGTTTAAATTGTGGCGTAGGATTGTTCTGATACTGAAAATACCTCCTCGATTTTCCTTCCGAATTGACATCACCTGCTACCGTTGTATAACCACCTCCAGTTGTTCTGGAAAAATCCGGTGCGTAGGTCATTCTTAAACTTGGATTGCCGGTATGTCTTATTCCTTGAATTAAGCTTCTCTTATTTTTAGATCTAATCGTTCCATAAAATCTCGTATTTAATTCTACCGAAGTATTCATGTAGTAAGTCCTGTAAAAACCTTTTATTGTATCCGTTACGGCAGTTATACTGTCTCCTGTTTTTGCAGTAGCGGTATTATTGATACGGGAATAGACCAGTTTTTTCTCATGCCAGTTCTCATAATAACTAGCAGAAGGATTTAAGTTAAAATATTTCAATACTTTCAGGGTAGAGCTAACGGTAGTAGTATGAGAGGAGTTCCAAATAGAATTTGGAAGTATGTATTTATTTAAATTTGCTTCATTTACCTGCAAGGAAGAATCTTTCATTGCTCTTGTAGTTTTATCATAAAAAGCCTGGGTATTTTTCAAATCGTAACTGAAATTGCCTTGGTAGT
>JANYCO010000185.1 GCA_025360235.1 Cytophagales bacterium | reverse complement strand
AAAAATTTGAAAAACAAAAAATTGAATTTGCTGAAAAAATAGCTGAAAGTATTGGTACCGCTGTTGCCTCCATGAAGATTAACGAACGTACCGAAAAACTTCTTTATGAAACACGCGAACAAACAGAAAGCTTAAAATCTCAGGAAGAAGAAATGCGCCAAAACCTTGAAGAACTTCAAGCTACTCAGGAAAAAAGTGAGGCAATGGAAAAAGAGCTTCGAATAAATCAGGAGATGCTCGAGCAAAAATTAAAAGAGCACGACTTAGAGAATTTAAGAATGATTCAGTATATGGATAATTATAAAAATCTCCTTATTGAAGTACTGGACGAGTTGCCTTTAAAAATTTTTATTAAAGACGAAGAAGGTAAATTCATACTGGTAAATACTGCAGTAGCCAATGCACATAATTTAAGTATTGAAAAACTATTAAACACTTCCGATTTTGATTATTTCAGTAAAGAAGAAGCAACTGATTACCGAAAACAGGAATTAGAAATTATTAAAGGTGGAAAACCGGTTGTTTTTTATCATGAAGAAACAATAAGTGGAAAAAAGAAAATTCTCAAAACCATGAAACGTCCTATCTATTTGAAGCACCTGGATCAGTCAGGTGGACTACTTGGAATTCAAACGGATATTACGGAAATAAAAAGACTCGAAGAACAAGTAGAAGAATTGAAGAAACAAAAATAGACTAGGATTATAGGATAAATCAAGATTGATAAGATTTACCTTTTTCTCCAATTCGAAATTTGGTTTTCCCTATTTACATTTAGCTTCTTTTCTTTTAGTACTTCTCCTGCAAGCAAAGCCACGAGCATATTCTCTTCTTCTGAAAGTTTATCATTTAAATATTCCGGTTTAAAATAATCTTTCACAAAATGTGTATCAAAAGAGCCGTCTATAAATGCTTTATGTTGCATGACAAATTTGCCAAATGCCAATGTAGTTTGAACGCCAGTGATCTCATATTCATCAATAGCTCTGATCATTCTCGCTATAGCCGTTTCTCTATTTTCTGCAGATACAGTTAGTTTAGCAATCATTGGATCATAGTAGATAGGTATCTCCATACCTGCTTCAAAACCATCATCCACACGGATTCCAGGACCTTGAGGTTTTTTGTAATGTGTTATCGTTCCTATATCCGGTAGAAAATCATTGGTTGGATCTTCTGCATAAACTCTGAGTTCAATGGAATGTCCACGAATAGTTAAATCGTTTTGTGTAAATGAAAGTTTTTCTCCTTGTGCTACTTTTATCTGTTCTTTTACAAGGTCCACACCCGAAATGCTTTCGGTAACCGGATGCTCGACTTGCAAACGGGTATTCATTTCAAGAAAATAGAAATTTTTATTTTCATCCATGATAAATTCTACAGTGCCTGCACTATAGTAATTGCAAGAGCTTGCCACTTCTATGGCAGCCTTACCCATTGCGGCACGGATCTCAGGCGTCACCACAGGTGAAGGAGCTTCTTCTACCACCTTTTGATAACGACGTTGAATGGAGCATTCGCGTTCAAAAAGATGTACAATATTCCCGTATTGGTCTCCCAATATTTGAATTTCTATATGTTTGGGAGAACTAATGTATTTTTCTATAAAGACCGAACCATCACCAAAGGCAGATTTTGCTTCACTGGAAGCTCTTTGCACTTGTTCCTCAAATTCCTCTTCTTTTTCAACAATCCTCATCCCTTTTCCGCCTCCGCCAGCACTTGCTTTTATGAGTACCGGAAATCCTATTTTTTTTGCTGTTTCTTTTGCTTCTGAAATATTTGAAAGCGCTTTCCCACTTCCCGGTACCATTGGAACATTAAATTTCGAAGCAGACTCTTTAGCTCCAAGTTTACTTCCCATTACTTTTATAGATTCAGCAGAAGGCCCTATAAAAATTAATCCTGCATCTTTTACCTTTTGAGCAAAATTTGCATTTTCTGACAAGAAACCATAACCCGGATGAATGGCTTCTGCATTGGTGTCCTTGGCCGCTTTTAAAATTTTATCAATATCCAGATAAGAACTTGCAGAAGGGGCTTCTCCAATAAAAACAGCTTCATCAGCATACCTAACGTGCATGGCAAGTCTGTCGGCTTCGCTATACACAGCCACCGTTTTAATTCCCATCTCTTTAGCGGAACGGATTATTCGAAGAGCTATTTCGCCCCTGTTGGCGATTACTATTTTATTGATTTTCATCTTCTAATTGACTCTATTAAAAATTAATAGTACGAAAAATCAAAGTATTATAGAAACATACAGGTTTTTTTGTGGTAATATTTGTGAACTTATCGCTTAAATTCGTACATTTGTGAATTATTAAAGGTTGAATAACAACCTGATTAACCATTATTGACTAAACCATTAAACAAGTACTACCTTGGATTTATTTGAAAAATTAAAGACCGATATGGGTCCTTTGGGAAAACATTCCAGCATTGCTCACGGGTATTTTGCCTTTCCTAAGTTGGAAGGGGAAATAGGACCAAGAATGAAGTTCAGAGGAAAAGAGTTATTAAACTGGAGCTTAAATAATTATATTGGACTAGCCAACCATCCTGAAGTAAGAAAAGCAGATGCTGAAGGTGCTGCCCAATATGGTTTAGCTTACCCAATGGGTTCAAGAATGATGTCAGGAAATTCCAACCTGATCGAACAATTTGAAAAACAACTTTCTGAATTCGTTGGGAAAGAAGATTCAATGGTATTGAATTACGGTTACCAAGGTATTCTTTCCATTATCGATGCTATTGTAGACAGACACGATGTGATCGTTTATGACTCAGAATCTCATGCTTGTATCGTAGATGGTGTAAGACTTCACCAGGGAAAAAGATTTGTATTCCCTCATAATGATATTGCTAATCTCAGAAAACAATTAGAAAGAGCTACCCGTTTGGTAGAAGAAAATAAACAAGGCGCCATTTTAGTAATCACAGAAGGTGTTTTCGGTATGGCCGGAGACATGGGTGACCTGAAAGGAATCGTTGAACTTAAAAAAGAATTTAATTTCAGATTATTGATTGATGATGCTCATGGTTTTGGTACTATGGGTAAAACGGGTGCAGGTGCAGGTGAAGAACAAGGTGTAATGGATCAAATTGATATCTATTTTTCTACCTTCGCCAAATCTATGGCCAGCATTGGTGGTTTTGTAGCCTCTACCGAAGCGTTAATTGGTTATTTGAGATACAATACCAGATCCCAAATCTATGCTAAGACGTTGCCTATGCCTTATGTAGTGGGTAATATGAAGCGATTAGAATTGCTTCGTACCAAACCGGAATTAAGAAAAAACCTTTGGGATATAGTGAATGCTCTTCAAAATGGTCTTAAAGAAAAAGGTTTTAATATCGGAAGAACTCAATCTCCTGTAACTCCTGTATTTCTTAAGGGTGGAGAGTATGAAGCAGCTCAAATGACCATGGATCTAAGAGAAAATTTTGGTATTTTCTGTTCGATTGTTATATATCCTGTTGTACCAAAAGATGTTGTAATGCTTCGCATTATTCCTACATCTGATCATACAATGGAGGATGTGAAAGAAACGATCAGTGCATTCGAAAAAATAGCAGACAAACTGAATAAAGGGCTTTATGCAGGTAAATTGACCAATGTGCCAGTATAAATTTTAATTGATTTACAGCCAATTACAAATAATTGGCTGTAAATTTTTTTAGACACATTTGGATATAACTAATTATTTACTAATTTAGAATTCTCAATACAATTGTAATATTTAAACCTAATATACTTAAACCTAAACCTAATAAAATAATGAAACGCTACGAAGAACTTAAAAACCTAATATTATCTCTTGAGGGAGACTTCGTTAAATTCTATGATAAGAATAATAGTGCTGCTGGTACTCGAGTAAGAAAGGGAATGCAGGATATTAAGAATTTAGCTCAAGAAATAAGAGTTGAAGTTCAGGAATTGAAAAACGACGAATAATTTCTTTAAAATATTCAGTAAAAAGGGCTTCTGGTAAGCCCTTTTTACGTTACTTTTTCTTATCGCTTACCAAAGCATTTAACACCCAGTAAATTATCGAGATTACTATGCTAAACAACATAGCTGTCCAGAATCCTTTTACTGAAAAATTATCCATTAAGTAATCTACTAACATTACCATTAGTGCGTTGATAACCAACGTAAAAAATCCTAATGTAAGAATGGTTACCGGAAATGAAATGATTTGAAGAATTGGCTTTATAGTAACATTTACCACAGAAAGTACTACCGAAACCAATACAGCATATCCAAAATTTGTAAGACTAATACCAGGAATAAGGTAAGCCGCCACGAAAATGGCTATTGCTTGTAACAATAAGCGAATAATTCCATTAATCATTTACTATAAAAATTAAGCAAGAATAGTTTTACTACTGATGATCGTTTGTGTTCTGTCAGGTCCAACAGATACAAGGGTTATCGGTACGTTCATTTGAGATTCCAGAAAACTTATATAATCTGATAATTCAACCGGTAAACCTTCATAAGATGAGATTCCAGCCAAACTGCAATTCCAACCTTTCAGTGTCTTATATACAGGTTCGTAATTTTCATCGCAAAGATCATAAGGTACCATATCAGTTAGCTTACCATCTTTCATTTTATAATGCGTACAAACTTTGATTTCTTTGAAGCCATTCAACACATCGGCTTTCATCATCAACATTTCAGTGACACCGTTTAGCATAATGGCGTATTTCAATGCAGGTAAGTCAATCCAGCCACATCTTCTGGGACGACCAGTAGTAGAACCGAATTCATTTCCTTCTTTTCTTAATGTATCTCCATCTTCATTCAACTGTTCGGTTGGAAAAGGACCACCACCTACTCTGGTGCAATAAGCTTTAAAGATTCCAAATACATTTCCTACATGTGCAGGAGCAATACCAAGACCAGTACAGGCTCCGGCAGCCATCGTATTGGAGGAAGTAACGAAAGGATAAGAACCAAAGTCAATATCCAGCATAGAACCCTGAGCTCCTTCTGCAAGAATAGTTTCTTTTTTACTTACAGAATCGTTAATCATGTATTCACTGTCAACGATATTGAACTTCTTAATAAATTCTATTGCATCGAAGAAGTCTTTTTCTAACCCAACCAAATACTCTTTTTCCGAGGTCGGAGAATTGTAATCGAATTTATAGAAATCAAGAATTGTTTTATGACTGGCAACTAATTTTTCATAACGAGCTTTAAAATCCCCCGAAATAATATCCCCAACTCTTAATCCCTGACGTGCGATCTTATCCTGGTATGCAGGACCGATACCACGAAGTGTAGATCCTATTTTGTTATCTCCTTTTGATTTTTCATAAGCCTTATCCAACAAGCTATGAGAAGGGACTATAATCTGAGTCTTCTTTGAAATAAATAGATTTTTACTAAAATCTATTTTATATTTTTCCAGACTAAGAATTTCTCTTCCGAATACTATCGGAGCTAATACGACTCCGTTACCAATAATATTTTTAATATTAGAATGAAAAATTCCTGATGGAATTTGATGTAACACATGTTTAATACCGTCAAACTCTAAGGTATGACCTGCATTGGGACCTCCCTGAAATCGTGCTACTACCTGGTACTTGGGTGATAAAAAATCTACAATTTTCCCTTTCCCTTCGTCCCCCCACTGTAATCCCAATAAAATATCTACTGCCATTGATGTAATCTATTAAATTTTCTATTTTGTTTCGTACTAAATTTATTATTCTAATGCTCCAAGCATTTTCACTGCTTCGGTGCCATCTGCCGCAACAGTAAAGATAGAATTTAATTTTGTAATCATAAGCAATTTACTGATTTGCTCAGATGGGTGAATCAAGACCAATTCACCGTCTTTGTTTCTAAATTTTGTAAGCAATGTAATTAGTATTCCCAGTCCGTTACTGTTCATGTAGCGTACCTGAGATAAATCTACGGCGCATTTTTTTACTTTTCTATTTACGATATGATCGTTTGCTACGTCCACTACCTGTAAGCCGTTGCTTTCGCCCAGCAAATCTCCCGACAACTCAATAAACAATATTTCTTCTTTGAGATAATGATTCAGTTTCATTTTGTAATTTAGGATTAATTTTGTTTTATTCTATTCTCACAATTCTCTTTGGTACAATGGCCATAGAGGATAAGTGAATGGTGCATAATTTTAAACTGTAGCAATTCTCCCACCATCGTTTGTATTCCCTGTATTCGTGGGTCACAAAATTCTGTTACTTTACTACATTCAGTGCATATCAAATGGTCGTGTTGGCGAAAACCATAAGACTTCTCATATTGAGCTATATTCTTTCCAAATTGATGTTTGGCTACAAGATCGCATTCTAAAAGAATATCCAATGTATTATAAACAGTAGCCCTACTGACACGATAATTCTTATTTTTCATGCTTATGTAAAGCGATTCTACATCAAAATGGCCTGTTCTGGAATATATCTCTTCCAGTATGGCAAATCGCTCCGGCGTTTTACGCAGTTCTTTATTCTCCAGGTAAGCAGTAAATATTTTCTTAACCTCGCCAAAAATTCTATCGTCCAATGGCATAACTGCCCAAATATAAGACTTTTCTGCGAATAGTTAAAAATCTAGTTGTGCACATAAATTAGAGGGTTTTTGAAGTCTCAGAATATAATAGTTGGGCTTTGGATTAGTAATAAGTATATCTATTTTAGTTTCAACAACTACAACTTCCTTTTTACACAATAATATTGAGAGAAATATATGAACAGGACTTAAATTTAAAAAACAATATGGGACGATTTTTATTATGGATGAAAAATAGAAAAAATTGATTTATGCTAGAATTGCAAAACGGTAATGTATTAATAGGCAAATCCTAAAACTAACTATGTCAAAATAAACAGAAACAACTAATTTAAATTTTTGATTAAAGGCGCTTTACTTTAATTTAATATTATCACACGTGTATTCTTTTGTGTATACCAATAACCAAAAAAGGCTTACAAATATTTGTAAGCCTTTCATTTTCAAGTGATCCCGATGCGATTCGAACGCATGACCTACTGCTTAGAAGGCGATAACTTTTCTCTTGTTGATATTTATTTTTATATATTAATATATTATTAATCAATTATTTAATATATTTTTTCTTTTGGTTCATTATGCTTTTTTATCCATTTTTACTATATTTGTTTTACCTATGTTTTACCTAATAGATAACCCCTTTTTCGTTATTAATAGTATATGGCTTCTGTAAAAGTAATACTTGTTTCGCATAAAACCTTGACCAATGGGGAACATCCTTTATGGCTCCGCATCATTAAAGACCGTAAAATAAACTACCGTGCTTTAGGGTTTTCCTGTAAAGCAGAATGGTGGGACAAGAAGAACGGCAAACCTAATAAAAAGCATCCCAACGAGTTTGAATTACAAACCCTCATTACCAAAAAAGTAGCGGTGGCCAATAAACTAATGATGGAATCAGAAGTGGAAGAAAAAGAGTATTCTGCTGAGGAGATTGTCGAAAAAACTAAAAAGAATGTTCAAAAAATAACAGTACTGAAATTCTTTGATGCCTTCGTCGAAAGAATGAAGAAAGCTAACCGTTTAGGAAACGCTCGTTCCTACAAAGATGCCCGTAACGCAGTGGCAAAGTTCAGAGCAGACAAAGATTTTTATTTTTCAGACCTTGATCTTTCTTTTCTAAACAGGTTTGAAGAGTTTCTTTTAGGCAGAGATGTAACTGAAATTTCTATCAGTGCCTATATGCGCTCTGTCCGGAGTATATACAACAGAGCCATTGAAGAAGGCTACGCCAAGAAAGACAGTTACCCCTTTACCAAGTACAAAATCAGTAAGCTCAACACCAAAACACAAAAAAGAGCCATCACCAGAGAACAGATGCAGCAAATCATTGATCTGAAACTGGAACCCGAAACACTGCTCTGGCATAGTAAAAATTACTTTCTGTTCAGCTATTACAATATGGGCATCAACCTGATTGATATAGGCTACCTGAAAAGAAACAATATAGAAAACGGTCGTTTGAAATACAACCGCATGAAAACAGGTAAAGAATACAATGTAAAGATGCTCCCTCCTGCTTTGGAAATTCTAAATTATTATCTGGCTAATCAGGTTTCGGACTACCTCTTCCCTATTCTGAACAGTAAGAAACATCTTACTCCCCAACAACAGAAAGACCGTATCCTCAAAGTAAACAAACAAGTTAATAAAGACCTTAAGGAAATTGGCAAGACGTGCAAAATAGATGTTAAACTGACTACCTACGTAGCCCGTCATTCCTGGGCAACAATCTTAAAGAGAAGTGGTGTCTCTACTTCTCTTATCAGCGAAGCCATGAAACACGATACTGAAAAAACCACTCAAATTTACCTCGATAGCTTTGAAAACGACATTATTGACGAAGCCAATGAAAAATTGCTTGGCTAAACAATAAATCAACTATTTGATTGTTATGTAGTTATAAATTGTAATAAAAATTGTTTCTTTATTTGTTGTTTTATAATAACATTTAATATATATTTGCGTTTTAGTATATACTTGGGAAGAACTGTGAAGAAAAAGAAGATTACCATAAAGCCATTTTTAAATACCTACATCGAACCAGTAGGAACTGCAACCGATGAAAAAGGGAACAGAAAAATCTATGCCCTGTATTACAAAGTAACATTCGACCGACGAAACACTCAGCTTAAAAGCTACTATACCACTGGTGGCTATTCTACACTTGAAGATTCTATTGCCAAACAAATAATACCTTTTGAAGTAAAAATTTTAACTAAAATCGTGGACTATGAAACCTCCTTAAATCCTGATCGTGAGTATCAATTGTCCGGACTTAAAATCAAGTACGAGACCTATATCGAGTCGGTTGATTACACCCTCGATAAATTCCTTAGAGCTAAACTATGGAAGGCAACACAGAGAACCAACCATACTTATCATCTGGCGCTTAAATTCGATAATTATTCGGGTATGACAAATGTATTTACCTTACTGGAAATATGTGATAAACTGTTTCCTGATTTTGATAAATACATCGACAAAACTTTCAGAGAGGAACTGGAGGGCTTTAAACTCTACCACAAAATTTTCGGAGATAAGCAGTTTGAGTACAATTTTGCTACGCTCATTGACTGGATGGACGGTACGCACCAACAAGCGTTTGAAGAAGGACTAAAAAAACTATTAAGGAATGATACCAAAGCGATTGCCAGAACCAAAGAAATCGTTAACAGGATTGTGCTGGAACGTTTGAAAAACGTGGTAACAGAACTCTAGTTTTTTTTTGTTCAAAATGTTACTTTAAAATTAAAATAAAAGAAACATAATTAATTAAAATTTAAAACCAAAAATATGAAAGACAACAAGATAATAGTCACCACTCAAGAGGAGTTGATTTCGTTGATAGAAGGAACAGTGCGTAGGGTATTGTCGGAAAAGAAGCCAACCTCCGAACAAACAGGTAGTAGTTCTCCCCTGCTACTCTCATTAAAAGAAGCTGCCGGATTTTTAAAGCTGGCACCCCAAACCATTTATGGATTTACCTCCAAAAGAATCATACCATTTTTAAAACGGGGCAAGAAACTCTATTTCAAACGTGCCGATCTGGAGCAATGGCTGGAAGCGGGAAAGAAAAAATCTATTTCGGAATTGAATTTTGAAATAGACCAGAATGGAACATTAAAACTTTAACAAGGAGTAAAATTTAATTCATTCTGAGAAGGGTAATACCTTCTCAGAATAGTTAATTATTTAATGAAACTAAAATTAATGAACGTTATGAAAAGAAGAAGAAGGAAAATAAAGAAAGGAATAACAAATAATGAAATTAGCGCTTTCCCTGCAAAAAAATATACAAACAATGATGTTGTACTTGTAAATATAACCAGACCAATGCTGAGTTATATGCTCCATATAGAGTGCCTGAAAAGAATTTACTTTAATCCAGCACATTTGTTGCAAATGAATGTTCGTTTGGGTAAGCTCAATTTATTGGCTTTACTTTTTGAAGAATATCTGGAGAAAGCATTGTCCTATACCTATAAAGAAATCGGAGCAGTGGATGATACTCTGCTGGAGTGGATCTTATCGGACACTCCTATCAACCTTTGGATGTTTAGTCTGATCAGATACAAGTATAAAAAATATTTAACAAAACTGTAAGTATATGAGCTATATAAAAAATTGTCTTGCCTGTGGCAAGAAGATACAGGGGCAGATCAGCAAAGTATTTTGCAGGGATGCTTGCAGAAAACGATACAAGCGCAGAGGTGGTGTTATTCCAGTAGATGGAATTTCGATAGCCCATTTAAATAATATCAGAAAGTCAGAAAATGAGAAGGATAGTCAGGAACCTGAAAAAACCATTGCTGCTCCAAAAAATAATGGTCTTGAAAATTATTTTTTCAAAAAGGTAATTGACGTGGGAGCCAGTGTACTTGAAACGCATCTTAAACAAGGAGTAAAAGAGAAAAATAATCCTGGTGTAGTTCCTCCTTTAGTCGTGCAATCAGGTAATGATTCCAAAAGCAATTCTATCCCTTGTAATTTCTCTGCTGAAATGATGGAATTCCTCGGAAAGATTAGTTATCCGTTTAGGGTATTAGTTTGGGGACTACCTGGTGAGGGGAAATCAACCTTTTGTATGAAACTGGCGGACGAGATTTCCAGAGAGTACGGTTCTCTGTACATCATGGCAGAAGAAAGTCTTAACAGCGATACACTGCAAGATAAAAAACGAAGGGTACTTACTCCTGAATGGATAAGAAAAGTGGATTTTCTAAACCGCTTACCATTATCAGAAGAAGAGTGGAAAGGATTGCTTCTTGAGCAAAAAGATAAGAGCAAAGTGAAATATTCCACCTTGTTTTATGATTCGGTTACCAAAATGGATATAACACCTTTCTATATTGATCAGGCTGCCGGATTACATAAGATGAAGTATTTTAAAGACCTGCTTTCACATGTATTCGTTACTCATGCCCATAAAGACGGAACTATGTATCGTGGTGATGGCAGCTGGGCACATGAAGTGGATGTAGTAATTCGATGTAAACAAGGGATAGCCTATACGGAAAAGAACCGTTTCGGAACGGTAGGTAAGGAGTTACGAATTTATTAAAGAGATTTCTATAGTATTGCTGTTAATTTTTAACCTATCGGAAAATTCCGATAGGTCTTTTTTATGCCGTCCGGGCTAATGTCCGCAACTGTCCGAATGTCCGGGAATACCTGGTCAATACAATACAAAGAGCTGAATATCAAAACCAGCTACCTATTTGACAGATAAAATTGAGTTAAATTAGAGTTAACATGCGGACAAAAATGTATTTTCAGTGTCAGGTACTTCTTTAATACATATTAGTAAAATTCTTTATTCACAAACAGAATTATACAAACGGATCATATCCATAAAAGGAGCAATCTTAATTTTGTATTTTCCTTTGCATTGAGCAGTAAACGATTTGCATTTCATTAAATAAGGTTTGAATATTTTATTCATATTCTTTCTGCTGTTTGCCTTGTAAAATTTACCGTCTGGCCATTTTACATAAAAACGAGTCTTATAGGAAGTAGCAACTCCTGAGTATTTTGTGGTTGGGGTATAAGTTCCTGGTGTTAAAAAAACAGTTGTACCTTCATCCAAATAAACAATTATTTTGCCGTCGATTTCTCTAAAATCATAACGAACGAAACCGTTTTTTCTACCATGTATCATAAAGGGTACCCTGTCGTATACAGAACCGTCAATATAAAAAGTCAACACCTTTGGCACCCTTTTTCGACTTCCCCGACCCACAATAGACACTGAATCCCCATTTATCTCTTTATATTGTAAAGTACATAACCCTTTTGCATTCTTAGTATAATACATTTTCTCACAAAAGACTGTATCTTTTTCTGTCACAAAATATAACTTTGATTTTGTTGATTGTGCTATAGCTGCGATTGACAAAAAACTTATTACAATGGTAAAAAATATCTTTTTCATAAGGTTCAAAATTAATTCGGAGACTTAAAAATTATTAAATTAAAGGTATGGATTTTATTTCGCAAAATCAAGGATATCTTAATTGTACATTACT
>JANYCO010000176.1 GCA_025360235.1 Cytophagales bacterium | reverse complement strand
TTCGCTCTTGACCAGTTTCCATAAATCCTTACTCCGGCATCCTGATCGAGAATCAATGATTTATCTTTTTCAAAAAATTCAACGTGGACAGGTCGCTCCCAATCTTCCCAGAAGTTGGCACCAAAGTAGGGTAGGTTTATACTATCCGCATTTGGTCCAAGCATATAGATTCCGGTAATAGGGTCAAAGAAATTTCCAGGATCAGTACTTAAGGAAAATACGGGTAGGGTAGTAGGTTCATTTATAAAATAAGTATTTGTATAAGTTTGAAGTGGAATAGTACCTCCGGTAAAACAAGAAGCCCTTAATACACTTGTGGTATTGATGGAAATAGGTGTTGAATAGAGCGCAGAAGATGCGGTTGGATCACTGCCATCCAGTGTATATCGAATTTGTGCAGCGCCAGTTATTGCCACAGTTTGAGTAGAAGGATAAAATCCGGCATTGACGGAAAAATTTAAAATACTGTTGCAATAAGATGGGAAAGATGTCGCAGCATCATTGGTAGCTGCTGGTGTAGGAGTAGTAAAGATTACCCAGCTACTACTTCCATCTGGTTTTCTTCCATAAGAATGATCTGTTTTTGTACTTACTAATATTTTTGAATCAATCGATGTACCCAAATTATTTTCTAAGTATAATGTTTCGCCAGCACTAAGTTTGAAGTTAGTATGCATTGGTAGGGAACTTGTAAAATTAAACCAGGCAGGAGTTGGATTGTATAAGACGGAAGCATCTGCAATACCGAAAGACAGGAATGCTCTGGCTGTAAGGTCTGATGATGAAATTAGATAATTATGTACCTGAATTGATAATACATTTGTACCATTTACCAGTGCCATAAGGAGCGTATCATGATTAATCAATCTCGCCTCTGGTAACCCGCCAAGATACATTGTCGCTTCATGCCCTCCGCTTGCATCGGTATTATAAGAAGGAATACCTGATGGAACATTTGCACGTGCTATTTCTATTCCATTCAGATAGGCTACATAACCATCATCATAATCGATGTGTAAAAGTGCTTCCGCTAATTTCGTTTTGTCTGCAACGGTAAATGTTTTTCTGATGTATACCGAATTGGTTATTCCTATGATAGTGCTATCGTCACCATCTCCATATCCAAAACCACCTTTGCCGGAAGGCCAGGTAGAATCATCAAAAGTAATAGACTTCCAGGTGGAAGAAGGTTCAGAAGTTGGAACCAGGTATTTCCATATATCGTCATCTTTTATTGCGGTTTCCCAGTGGTGTACAAAAGATTTTCTATCTTTGTTTGAAGCATAAATTAGTAAGTGAGCATTGGGAGCAAGGATATAGTTTGGCAAGGTCCATTTTTGCAAATTAGCAGGATTGTCGGAAACGGCATAGTTGTATAAATTGACATTCGTTGCCCCGTTATTATATAGTTCAAACCAGTCAGGATAGGCACCGTCTTCATCTGGGATTACAGTACTGTTGGAAGCACAGATTTCATTAATTACTACCTGAGAATATCCTACTCCATAAAATAAAATAAAAAGAAGTGCGATTGAGTTCCTTAAAAAGGCTGAATTATTCATCGTTGACATATGGTTAATATGCACAATATACGAATAATATTGGACAATTTTAACTAAAAACAGGCTGATTTCAGGGTTTATTATTCTTTCTATACTTGCCTATTTTAGTAGGACTTATGAATTCTTTATTATATTTGAGATTCCTTTAAACATCTAACTATGAAAATTCAGGAAACAGAAGAGTTTAAAAAATTCGTGCTTAAAAAGTGGATAGTTTCTCTTATTTTGGCAGCTGTTATGCTTTTGGCTTATTTTGGGTTTATACTGCTAGTTGCTTTTAATAAAACATTATTGGCTACTAAGATCACCAATGGACTAACGCTCGGTATTCCTGTTGGGCTGGGAATCATTATACTGGCATGGGTACTTACAGGCATTTATGTGCGTTGGGCAAACAATCATTACGACAGCAAAGTAGAAGAACTTAAAAAGAAACTTTAATATGACCACTCTATTTTTTTTATTACAAGCGATAGGAGAGCCTAATATTTTATCTATCGGTATGTTTGTGCTTTTTGTGTGCATTACCATGTACATTACGTATTGGGCAGCGAGTAAAACAAAAACCACTTCAGAATTTTATGCTGCAGGAAGAAGCATAACAGGATTTCAAAATGGATTAGCGTTGGCAGGCGATTACATGAGCGCCGCGTCTTTTCTGGGTATTGCAGGAATGGTAGCGTTGAGAGGCTATGATGGCTTAATTTATTCAATAGGATTTTTAGTGGGCTGGCCCCTAATCATGTTTTTGATTGCAGAACCACTTCGTAATTTGGGTAAATATACCTTTGCCGATGTGGTAGCATTTCGGCTTAAACAAAGACCTATTCGTATCGCTGCTGCAACGGGTTCACTGATGACGATCACATTTTATCTCATCG
>JANYCO010000171.1 GCA_025360235.1 Cytophagales bacterium | reverse complement strand
CAACCGTTGATAGTTCCGGTATGGCCTGCCAGTGTTAATGTTCCGGAGTTAGCCCCTGAACAAACGGTAGCAGAAGAAGTAACAGTTCCACTAACAGATGGAGGTGTGACGGTAATAGTAGCAAACAAAGCATTTACGGCAGCACAAGTTCCGTTTTGAACAATTGCTCTGTAGCTTGTAGTGGCCACAATGTTAGTATAGTTGAGTGTAGTAGTAGTATTTACAATTGGCGTTCCAGCAGTAGCAAAGGCATTGAGCGACGACTCCCATCCGTTGACAGTTCCGGTATGTCCGGCAAGTGTTAATGTTCCGGAGTTTGCACCCGAACATACAGTAGCAGAAGAAGTAACAGTTCCACCAACAGAAGTAGGCGTAACGGTAATTGTAGCAAACACAGCATTTGCGGGAATACAAGTTCCACTTTGCACAATTGCCCTGTAGCTTGTGGTAGCTATGATATTTGTATAGTTGAGTGTAGTCGTCGTATTTACGATTGGAGTTCCTGCAGTTGCAAAGGCATCGAGTGACGATTCCCAACCGTTGATCGTTCCTGTGTGGCCCGCCAGTGTAAGCGTTCCGGAGTTAGCCCCTGAACAAACGGTAGCAGAAGCAGTAACGGTTCCACCGACAGAAGTAGGCGTAACTGTGATTATGGCAAACACTGAATTTGCAGTAGCGCAGGTTCCATTTTGCACAATTGCCCTATAACTTGTAGTGGCTACAATATTTGTATAGCTAAGTGTAGTGGTTGTATTTACAATTGGTGTTCCTGCTGTGGCAAAAGCATCGAGCGACGATTCCCATCCGTTGACAGTTCCGGTATGTCCAGTCAGTGTAAGCGTTCCGGAATTTGCTCCTGTGCAAACAGAAGCAGAAGTGTTCGCGGCGCCTCCAAGAGATATTGGGGTAGTGGTGATTGTAGCTAAAACTGAATTTGCAGCAGGACAAGTTCCGTTTTGCACAATTGCTCTGTAACTAGTAGTTGGGATTATATTTGTATAGTTAAGCGTTGTTGTAGTATTTGCAATTGGTGTTCCAGCGGTAGCAAACGCATCGATTGACGATTCCCAGCCTGTGATAGTTCCTGTCTGACCCGCTAGGGTAAGTGTTCCTGAATTTGTCCCAGAACAAACGGTAGCAGAGGTAGTAACAGTTCCTCCTAGAGACACCGGTGTAACTGTAATGGTAGCAAAAATGGAACTCAATGCAGAGCAAGTTCCGTTTTGCACAATTGCTCTATAACTTGTGTTGGTTGTAATGTTTAAGTAATTAAGCGTTGTTGTTGTGTTTACAATGGGAGTTCCAGCGGTTGCAAAACCATCGAGAGAGGATTCCCAACCTGTCACACTTCCTGTCTGACCCGTTAGCGTTAAAGTGCCCGAGTTTGTACCCGAACAAACAGTAGCAGAAGTATTTACCACCCCTGCTACTGTTGGTGGAGAGAAAACCACGTTAATGGAATTACTTGTTACTACAGAAGGCGATGCGCATGGTGCATTAGAAGTCATTACTACATTGATGACATCGCCATTTAACAATGCTCCATTGGTATAGGTAGACAATGTTGCTCCGGCTATTGGTGTCCCATTCTTTTTCCATTGATATGTTGGTGTAGTTCCACCATTTGTTGGAACGGCTGTAAATGTGAGTGAATTACTTCCACAAAAAGGATTTGTTCCGGCGGTAACGGAAATGGAAGCAACAGGTAGCAGGGCAGGACTGGCAGCTGTTTTGAAAGCGAGGGCAAATTTGCTAAAGCTAGTAAAGGCTGTTGGGGTAGAAGTAGAAGTAATATTTCCTACCGTATTCGCAGTTCCTACTCCTCCAATATCTATCCAGTTTGTATTTGTTAAATCTGTTTTAGCAATCGTTATATCATTAAAGTCAATAACGCCATCAGGAGCTTCGTAATGTATTGTGATTATTTGATTTCCAACTAAGCCTGCATTTGTTGCCACACCTGTAGCAGAAAGTACCCGATCTATTTGAATATAGCGCAAACAAGAAACATAAGAAATTGAACCGGGAAAAGGATAACCAAAGGAACTAGGAGAAACACCTATAGCTTGGGCAATATAGGTATAAGAAGTGGCAACGTTAGAAGTGCAATTGAGCTGGCAAAATGCATAATTTCCATTTTCTCCAATAGGGAAATTCATAGTCCTGTTTCCATTTAAGGCCACTCTAAAATGCATTGGGCCGTTCACGTAGCTACTAAGATTTCCAGCATTTGCAGTAGCAGGATGAACCAGTTCAAGGTAGTTGGTAGTAGTAGTTAGCATTCTGCCATTAGTAAACGTGACTCTATTGGTAACTGTCACCACATCGTTTAGCAGAATATCATCAAAGGTCGGCCTTAACCCAGTATTGTTAATTACGAGTCTAAAAAAATACGCTAGATTCAAAGAACCTGTTGGGTTGTTTGTTGTTATTTTTTGTTGTGAAGTACCGTTCAACGTTAATGTTCCTGTCCCCATCGCTAAGGCGAAGTTGCCACCAGTCGAGGTTGTGTTTTGGCTAATGAAGTCTCCTCCAAGTAGAATAGAATTATTACTGGTTAATAACCCAGATGATTGTGTTATTGTTAAAGAGCCTAAAACACTTATGCTTGTTGCCAGTTGGGTGGGTGTATTATCTGGCTGATCAAAAACGATATTGTTAAAGTTCATACCAGCTGAATTTGCATTGATGGTTTGGCCTCCCAGGAAAGCTTGATTATAAAACACACAAGTTGAATTTCCGGGATTAACAGTTCCTGTCACCCAAGTAAAATCTTTGTAAAAGGTGATATAATCGGAAAGGAATAGAGTGCCTGCAGCCTTGTTTATGGAAAAAGGAGGAAGAGCACCTTGATTAATTAAAGGTGTTCCAGTTAGGGTCTGATTCGTTGTTCCATTTATAATAAAACTAGCAGTGCCTCCGCCAGTGGTTACGTTTGTATTCGTGTTGACAATGTTTCCTTTTACATTTACCGTTCCTGTATTCAGTTTGAAATAATCTGTTCCTGTTAGAGACAAGGTTCCATTAATAGTTAGCGCTGCGGAGATATTTACATTTATCCATCCAATGGCATTGATTGTAAGATTTCCATTTACTGTTATTAAATTAAGAAATGATATGGTTTGAAAATTTCCATTTAAAATTAAGTTATTAAAAGTTGGAGAACCTGTTATCGACAGGGTATTAGTATTGAGTATTACAGTACCGTTATTATTTAAAAAACTACCGGATGAAAAAACAAAATTATCTGAAATAGTAAGGTTAGAAGAAGTGCTGGTATAGACTGTTCCGGAAATTGTAAAGGTTCCAATATTAATTATCGGCGCATTTCCTCCAACAAATAATCCATCTGACCACTTAGAATTTCCATTTATGGTAATTGCATTTCCTCCCTGATTGATAAGACTTGTATAGCCAACTTGAACATCTATTCCCGCAATGGTAATAGGTATGTTTATATTACAGATACCAAGACCTGAACCATCGAATATTGCTGTGTCAGCTCCTGTGGGGAAAGAGGCACCACCACCACCACCAGAAGTGGTAGACCAGTTGGCATTGTTGTCCCAATTCCCAAAAGCGCCATTTACCCAATAGCAATTTGCCCCAAAGGATATTTTAGTTGAAGAAAATAATAGTAATGTAAATAAAACAACCAGGTAAAGGGCTCTCATATTTTCATGATTGTTGAGTTACTTAAATTTTTATTAAGAGAAAGATTTGTAGTTGATATTATGCTGAGTCCAACCTTTACAATCCTTCGTAGGCAGTTTAAATATACAAAATTAATCCAATAAATAGGCGCTAAAATGATGTGAAATATAAGAATTGAGCTTGCTTTTTGCCTAAACTATTATAGATTAAGCTGTTTTAGGGAGGCTTTCGATTAAATGTTAAGGATATTTAATGTTCCAAGGTTAAAAATTAATAAATATAAGAAAGGGAATCATTTTTTATAATTGGATTTCAAGCAGAAGCAATTCGGAGGGTTTTCCATCATTATCAGTGACTGCTAATGCGGAATAAACACCTTCTTTGTATTTTTCATAAACAGAAACCGACTCCACTTTTCCTAAAAATAAATTACCATCCAGAAAGAAAGAAGTTACTTCCTGCAGGTGGATTTTTTCTTCCGAAAATCTACCATTGCTTTCCTGATCCATGCTTAAAAGACCCAGCATACTTCCTTTTACATTGCCATCATCGTAAGCATTTGGACTGTCTTCAGCGGAAGAAGTAAACCAGAAATGTCCGTCAAAAAAATCAGCACCGGAAAGACCTGTTTTTACGCCTGAAAGTTCGGGTAAATTTATTGGGTGAACCGAAGGAAAAGGAACTCCTTCGGTATGTCCCTGAATGAATTCGATGAACTCCGCTTTATTAAAACTAAGCACTACATTTTTACTTCCTTCTAGGTTTCCTCTGTTTAATAAGTAAACGTTCTCGTTACCGAAAGCCAACCCCTCCATATTGATGCTTCCACAAGAAGTGATTTCTTCATTGCTCCGAAGTAAATTATAAAGGGATGTAATGCTGCTTTCCCAAACGATATGTTTCCGGTTATAGTTGGTAGGAAGTTTGATAAGAAAAGCGTTGTCCCGCTGCGGACTTTTTGACCCAGAGCCAAGAAGTAGTAAATGTTTGTAACCATTGATAGATAACTGTCCCATACATTCGAGGTCAGCTTTGTCTGGTTTCGCTATGTGTTCTGGATTTTCCGAAGTTGATTTATAGAGTGGAATTTTCTCAAGCAGTGTAAGATCGTCTTTGAGTCTGTATAGAAAAGAAGAATCATCAGAAAGTATGTAAATTATACCGTCTACTACTTCCATCCCTGAAGCAGAAGCCACATCGTCCAGCTTTGCCTTTTTGACAATGGAAATCTTCATCGGAGATTATTTATCTCTTTTGAATGAGCAGCCTGCGTTGGCCTCACATTTTGTTTTTTCTGACTTAGCCTCTGACTTGCTTAGTTTATGAGAGTAAGGGTTTATGATTTGATCAGAGCACTGACAAACATATGCCTTTTTGCAGGAAGACAAAATGGTAATTGAAAAAAATACTAGAGTAGTTGCTATTAGAAAATTTCTCATGATAGATTATTTTTTATAGGATTTAAAATTTTTCTTTCCTTCTTCGAGGTATTGTACGAATTTTTTTACGTCGGGTTCGTAGCCTATTGATTTTTTCACCAATTTTTCACCAGTATAAGGATTTAATAAAACGTAATAAGGCTGTGCTACATCACCCATTTTAAATTCGATGTCAAGATTTTTTTTGTATAATTTCAAAACCTTGTTGCCTTTTGAGTCAATGTAATTCTCTGTTTCAGGCAGGTCTATATTTTTTGTGTCAGCGTATAACGCCACTACAAGATAATCGTTTTTTAGAATGGATAAAACGGCAGGGTCAGCCCAAACATTGTTTTCCATTAGCCTACAATTACCGCAATTTTTTCCGGTAAAATCTATAAATATAGGTTTGCCTAGTTTTGATGCTACACGCACCGCTTGGTGATAATCAAAATAACCATTAATTCCATGAGGGAGTTTTAAGAGGTCTCCATAGAGCGGTTTTTCAGAAAGAGCGGTGGAATTATTTCCATTGCAACAATCTGAATTTTTTACTTCTTCACGTATTATTTCTTTCACATTGAAGGTATGATAATCGGCAGGAGGTAAGATAGCAGACAAGAAATTTAAAGGAGCGCCGAATAGGCCGGTAATTAAATAGACTCCAAAAACAAAAGAGGTCATCGCGGCAAGTAATCTAGGGATTCCCAGACGTTTTACTTCTTCGTCATGCGGCAAAATAATTTTACCAAGTAAATAGAGTCCCAATACAAAAGCCAGTACAATCCATATGGAAATGAATAAATCCCTTGGGAAAAAATCTAATCCATAACTCAGGTCAATAGCGCTTAAGAATTTAAAAGCAAAACCCAGTTCCACAAAACCAAGGATCACTTTTAATACAGTCATCCAGCTTCCGGATTTGGGAAGTGATTTTAACCAGGTTGGGAAAATAGCAAACAGTACAAAAGGAATGGCAAAGGTAATGGAGTAGATAAGCATTCCAATAACAGGTTTCCAAATACTTCCTCCTGCTATGGTTACAATAACAGTGCTTACAAATGGTACGGTGCAAGAGAAAGAGACCAATACCAAAGTAAAAGCCATAAAGAATATTCCAAGAAAACCGCCTCGTTCAGAAAGCTTATCGGCCTGATTAACGAAACGTGCAGGAAGCGTAATCTCAAACATTCCAAGGAAAGACAAACCGAAAATAATGAATACGGAGAAGAATAAACTATTCACAACCCAATTAGAACTTAATTCAATAGCGAAGTCTTCCCCAAGAAACAGAGCAGGAATTACAGTTAGTGAAGTATAGATTACAACAATGCTTATTCCGTATTGAAAGGCTTTAATAACGCCATCTCTTTTTGACTTGCTGTTCTTAAGGAAATAAGTAACCGTCATTGGAATGATAGGGAATACACAGGGCATGAGTAATGCGAAAAGGCCTAAGCCAATAGCAGTAAGTATATATAATCCGAAAGATTCTTCAATTATGTTTTCAATGCTTGTTTGGGTAATTACCTGGGAAGCGGATGTGTCAGTTGTTGATTCTTTATTTTCCAACTGCAGCTTTAGCTCCTGAATAATTAATGTATTCAGACTATCGCGTTTGATAAGGTTGTCAATATTTTTTACTGTTTCTTTTAATTCAGACTCTTCTACCTGAACTTTTTGCGCAAAAGAAAGATTGAAAAAAAATAAAGAAATAAATACTATTAAAATCCTTTTCACTTGTCACCTCCGTATTTCTGACTAAAAGTTTTTAGTTGCTCTACGGCAACATCTTTTCCATTGCTGTCTTTCTTAACAAGTTTATTTTTTTCAGATTCTAATACCGCTAATGAGCCTTTTGTGGTTATAACAGGTTTTGCAGAACCAGTATCTTTAGGAATATCTTTGGGTATTGTTACCGGAATTTTCTCAGGAACAACCTGTGTTGCTACGACTTTTAATTTATCGAATAAAATAGTCTCTTCGTAAGGGATACACTTCCCCTCTTTGTCGCTACATACCTGATAACTCAAGAGGCCTTTTATGACAGGATTTGTTTTTAGAAGTTGCACTTTTTGTCTAAACTCAGCATACTTGGTGAAGTAACGAATTTTTCCACCCCAAAGAGAATCGTACTTTTCTTTGGCGCCTACAGGTTTTAAATTTCCAATAGATTTAAAACTTCCATTTTCAGTAAAGGAGATAGACGAAACAGTAGGGCCAAGGTCCGGATCAAAATCGGAAGAGTACAAATACCAATCGGCATTGATCTCCGCTTTCATAATGATCTCTATCGTTTCTCCCTGTTTCACTTCTGTTTTGGACAATGAGAACGTCCAACGAATAGGCTTCGAGGTTTGTGCCTGAACACAAACTCCAATCAACAGGAAGGAGAATATTACTAATAAAGACCTCATAGTATTGAAAATAGCCATTCTGTGCGAAAGATAATACAGAAATGTCATTCTGCCAATAAACATTGGCTTGGAACAAATAATTCCCTTACATGACGGGTTATTTAGTGCTCATTTTTGAATAATTCCTATAAAACGCTGTAATCGTTTCGATACCAAGAAAATAATTTTCAGTTCTGTAGCTTTCGTTAGGAGAATGAATAGCGTCTTCGTCAAGCCCAAAACCCATCAATACCGTTTTGAGGCCCAACTCTTTTTCAAAAAGGCTCACGATTGGAATACTGCCTCCTGAACGCATTGGGATTGGTGTTTTGCCCCAAATTTCTTCGAAGGCTTTACTCGCAGCTTTGTACGCTACAGAATCGGTAGGGGTCAAAGCA
>JANYCO010000155.1 GCA_025360235.1 Cytophagales bacterium | reverse complement strand
CATAGACACTATTGTCATAAGCTCTTGCCGGAAGCCATTTCATGAGCCAGGAGCGACCTTTCATCCCGTCAAATTCAAGTCTTAAGGAGGTAGGATCTTCTTTTCTTTTCTCCCATAAAACAGGATCCACAAAACCTGCTCCTGGTCGGGTAGAAGGCGTGCACATGGTAACGTGTGGCATGAAAATAATATCAGCACCTAAAAGTTTTGTAGCTCTTACATTTTCAATAATGTTGTTGTCGTAACAAATTAGTATGCCACACTTCCAGCCTAACAAGTCGAATACACAATACGCATTTCCCGGAGTTAAATAAGGATTGATAAAGGGATGAAGTTTTCGGTATTTCGCAACCAATCCATTTTTGTCTACACAAACATATGCTTTGAAGAGGTCGTCGTTTTCGTCTTTCTCAAACAGACCTGCCAGTAATATAATATCATTCTTCTTTGCTATGTCTTGAAGTTTCAGAATACTTTCTCCTTCAGGAATAAATTCAGCAAGGTCGAGCATTTGTTGTTTGGAAAGCGTACGCGTGAAGGTATAACCCGTAATCGAACATTCGTGGAAAGCAATCACCTGCGATCCTTCAGCAGCAGCCTTTTGCGCCATTTTTTCTATTACAGATAAGTTGTAATCCTTATCAGCATTTCTGTTTTCAAATTGTGCAGAAGCTATTTTTATTGGGATCATAATCGAATTGGTTTTAACCATTTTTTGGTTTCAAAAGGAAGGTTTATTGTTTTAGCTTCAATATTATAATTTAAGTCCTTATTTACAAGAAAAGAGCTTTAATAGAAGGCCAATTTGTAATAAATCAGAAAATTTCCTTCTATCCGCAACCACTTTGGTAGTCAATGGTGATTAATATAAAATTTATAAATTATATTCTATTGATAATCAATTCTAATTATTTTTGATATTCCCTTATAATTGGTATCAATAAGCTATAGATATTGTCATAAATCGTTGATATTCATTTATTTATACAAAATTTTTATTTGATTTTCATTGGGAATGAAAGATTATCAACTTATATTTGACTAAATATTCCTTAAAATCATATTAATTATTCGATTAATTATATTCAATGGAATATCAAAACAAACTTACTATGAAACAGTTTACTACTTACCTTGCAAGCATACTAATGCTGGTCTTGACTTCAACAACGGCTTTTAGTCAGGTGAACACACCTGCAGGAGCTACCTGGCCTTTTGGCTCAAGGATTCAGCAATTTCCGGCAAACCCCTATTCCTTTGGTATAATCCCAAGTAATTTACCATCAGTTGGTGCTTATGGCAAATCTCAGGATGCTTATGATGCTTATGTAGAGTGGAAATTATGTTATGCCTATCAATGCAGCGCTACACAATGGCGTGTGCGTTTTGACAATGCTAATGAAACAGTATCAGAAGGGATCGGTTATGGAATGTTGTTGGCCGCATATGCAGCAGACAAAAACTTTTTCGATGGGTTATGGAATTATTACCTTGCTCATTTGGATGCAAATAATTTGATGAACTGGAGAATTGGAAATGGAGGAGCATCTGTTTGTACCAGCCCCGGAACTGTAGTAGGTACCGGAGGAGCAACAGACGGTGACCTGGATGTTGCAATGGCTTTAATTGTAGCCGAATGTCAATGGCCTACTGCTACTGCTCCTTATGATTATGCCGCACAAGCTACTTTACAAATCAGCAGAATAAGAGCAAGAGAAATTTCTGGTCCCGGACAAACCGTAGATTGTGCAACGGGAGATTATCAGCTTTCAAATGGTGACGGATGGATGGCAAGTTGTGCCAGTGCTACGCAAACTTGTCGTAACCCAAGCTATCAGGCTCCTGCCTATGTAAAATTATTTCAGGCATTTGACGGAGCCGCTCCCGCTGGTTTCTGGACGAATGTATACAATACGATTTACCCTCTTTTAAATGCGAACCGTGGAGGCAGTACCTATGGACTTGTTGCCAATTGGTCTGATCCTGCAGGAGCATTACCAACAGGAGGTATATGCGCTGGTGCCGGTACATCCCAAGGTGATGAGCATGGTTTTGATGCTATACGTTCTCCATGGAGAATTACTGTAGATTATCTTTGGAATGGAGAAGGAGCTTCACCAAACCTACCAAGAACTAATTTCCTGCAACCAATATCGAATTACGTAGTTTCCAGAGTCGGAGCCGGTTATACTACCCCAAACAACCTGGTAGGACCTGTTACGCGCGCAGGTGCAGTAATAGGGTCGCCTGCAGTTAATTCAACATTCACTTCTATGTGGGGTGTTGCTACGATGGGCGTTCTTCCTAACGCAACAAATCAAGCCACCCTTGATTTTATGTACACAAGAACTAAGAGTATTAAAGAAACACTAAACTGTACCGCTACAGGAAGTACAGGATATTTTGGAATGACATTAAGGGTTGTTTCATTGTTTACCATGACTGGGAATTTTTGGAAACCATGTCCTCCCCGTTGTCAGGCGCCTACTTTTGCTTCCGATTCTATTTCAACTTGTGGAGGAACTACCGTTAGTCTTAACCCAGGTTTAGCAGTTGTAGGTGGTGCAGCGTGTACAATTGCTGCTGGCCCATGCCGCACTTTTCAATGGTTTAAAAACAATGTTTCTCAGGGAGCTGCAAGTTCAACAGCAAATACATTTTCTGTAGCTCCTGCTGCTGCACCAGGATGGTTTAAAGTAAAAGTAGATACAGTGGGAGGTTGTAGCTTAACAGATTCAATCTACGTTTCAGCGAGTGCGATCTACCCGGATCTTGGCTTCAAAAAAACGCTTTGCGCAAATACAGCAACTACTCTTAATTCAAATATATCAGGGGCAGGATATACCTTCACATGGGAATTTACAAGTTCTGGCATCTATGCTAACTTAGCTGTATTGTCAGGTCAGGTAAGCAGTACTTTAACGAATGTAAGAAGTTCAGGATTGTATAAAGTTACTGCAACCAAGGCAGGCTGTACCTCGGTATGGGATACAGTAACTGTAATATCTCCTCTTGCTTCACCACAAGATGCCTGTTACCTTGGAGCAGGCAATGGTCCCGTCACTCTTTCTGTAACAGGAACTAACTTAGGACCACCTGCACAATACGATTGGTATCTGACCAATGGAACCACACTTGCGCAAACAGGCGGACTCTCCTATACAACAGCTTCTTTAGCTCCTGGTACTTATACCTATTATGTGCAAGACAAAGGTAAACAATATGGTCGTGTTGGGAAAGCAGCACCTACAGGGCCTCTCCCGGCTACTTGTGCCTCTCCCAATATGAATGCTATTATGGTGGCAGAGCCAGGGGCAGATTATGAAGTGGACGAAAGAGGGATATACCAACAAACATTTGACATTTCCAGAACTATTAATATTGACTCCGTTACCATTTGGTATTGTTTGTATGGAAATCCTATAGTAGATGTTGTAACTCCGGCAAACGTGAAGACTGCTGTTTTTGAGTTGAGAAATTCTGCAGGTACTGCAATAGTAGCAGGTGCCTGGGGAACAGGTACAACAGCAGCAAGACCAGCAATACGAGTGGTACCATCGGCTCCAGGCACCTATGCCCCATATACAGGATTGGTTTATGGAGTAAGATTTTACGTTGGTTTTAATGGGGTTACCACCGGGGTTTATAGATTGACCTTAGCTCCTGCTGCTCCAAACACAGGAGGAAATTTACTGGTGGAACAACACCCTACCAATATTAACTATCCTTATTATGATGATATTGATGGAGCAACGGTAAGACTTACAAATACCGCTTCCATTCCTTACGCTACGGTATACAGCAAGCGTTATTCCCCTTTTTATGATTGGACTATATCAGCAGTAAATAACTGCGCTAAGATACCTGTTGTAGCATACGTAGGCTCTGGCAATTGTCCTGCCGGATTGCCAATACAGCTTATTAGTTTTGATGGTAAAGCGTATTCTTCGTTTAATAAATTGTCATGGGCTACAGCATCAGAAAAAAACACGAATTATTTTCTGATTCAAAGATCTGTCAATAATGATGGAACGTTTGAAACAATTTGTAAAATAGAGGCTGCTAAAAATTCAAGCGCTCTTGTGGAATATAATTTCAACGACAGAAATGTTCCACTAGGAGGTGCTTACTACAGACTAGAGCAGTACGATATGGATGGTACAAAATACTATTCCAATATGATCTATATCGAGGGGTACCAACCTTCAGATAAAATAAGTGTTTTCCCAAATCCTGCCAATACATTGGTTACCGTTCGTTCGGCAAATCCTAATTCAGAATTTTCTTCTGTAGAATTGATTGACATGTATGGCAAAGCACTAATCACATTTAATGGGAATAGTACAGAAAGAAGCATCGACATTTCCGCTCTTCAAAGCGGAATCTATTATGTTCGAATTACTTTTAATGGCAGTTCAGAGACTATTAGATTGGTCAAAAACTAATTTTTGATTTTTTTTACGCAAAAAGCCCTTCGTAAAAGGAGGGCTTTTTTTATTTCATTTTTCTTAATTTATAATTTTGATGTCGGGTGCTTTTATGTAATTTCTTGATATCTTGCTCACTCTTTTTATCCCAATTATTAAGGTGATTGTCGTAATCGTTTATTGCTTTATATTGGTTACTAAGCATGCCAGCTCCAGCTCCCTGAGCACTAGAAGAAATGATATGTTTACCTTTTTTAAGTTTTTCCTTAGCGGCTGGAATATTGTTGTTGTCAACATCCTTTATAGCGGATTCCAACAAATCGTTAGAGGTAAAATAAACTATCTTTTCTAATACGGATTCATCTGTTTTTATATCACAACTATCCGTATTGTTTGTAGCGTTCAAGACATTTATTTTTTTCTGAAGCATTCTGGTATTTGAAATAACATTATCGTACACCAAAGAACTTTTAAAAACGACAGCGGTATTGAGCGGTTGCTTCACTGTAAATTTCATAAGAATCCCATTCGTTTCATTTGGATGAACCTCTTTAAGGTCAATCAAAACGGTGCCACCAGTTTTTGTATAGGATTGTCCATATACTCTTGATAATTCTAAATAGTCAGAAGGAAAGTCTACAGAAAGACTCGCGTTCTTGGCCACGACGGACAAAAGTGTTTGTATTTCAGATCCTATTTCCTTAGAAGCATCTCCGGGATTTTCAATATAATAATAATGGCCACCACCAGCTTCAGCCATATCATGCATAAGTACTTCATTGAATTCATGACCAAGTCCAAAAGTAGTAAGGGAAATATTATTTTTTGTACTACACGCTTTCACCATTCTTTCCAACAGATATGGGTCGGTTATCCCTTCATTAGGGTGCCCGTCAGACAATAGAAATACTTTGTTTATTTTACTATTATCAAAAGTTGATTTAACTTCTTCATAACCCATTTCAAGACCAGCACTTATATTGGTAGCCCCACGCGGATGAATATGATGCAATTTATTTTTGAGATCAGTTCTATTACCAACCGGTTCAGAACCATGTAACACCTCCGCTATATGATCGTAAATAACAATAGACAGATTGTCTTTGGCGTCTAAATGATCGATCAAATAATCAAGCGCTATCCTTCCATAATGCATTCTCTCTCCTTCCATTGAGCCACTTCTGTCAAATACAACCGAAATATTTAAAGGGACTCTTTTCCCAAGATTACAACCTTTGAGATCTATATATAAGTATACTTCTTTCTTATTTGGACAGAAATAAGTATTGTCGAGGGAAGTGTTAAATTTAATCGTGGTATCGTCAGGACTGTAGGTTCCTAATAAATCGCCGGGAACCTGGCCGGATGTAGGAAATATAATAAGAGTATTGCAAAAAAATATCGAAGCGAAGAGCACTAAATTCATATAGAATCCGGGTTTTAATAGTAGATTTTTCATAGCAGTAGGCGTTAATTGGTTTAATTAATTTTTTGATTATTAATATAATACTAGAAAAACATTCCGTTTGAATACTAGAGGAAAACCGTCTGAATTCTATAGATAAAAATTATGGAGGACAAAAGTGAGAAATCGAGTTAGTGGAGGATTTTTTATTTAGAAAAGGTAGACGAAAGATAAATTGGCTGGTGACTCTACCTCTTTATATTATACCATTTCACTAATACTATAAACAAAGTCTTGCCTTTGCATAATGTAAAAGTAACAGTATAGAGATTAGTAGTTAGTATTTAACTAGAGAAAGAATAAAATGGCTTCTTCCTTCCTCTGCCAATTTTATATTTTTTTGTTATTTGTTGTCCTCAAACGAGTGGAGGAAAAAGAGGTTTTATAAAGAATCGGGGATCGTTTTGTGATAAGTAACCAAAATGATACAACCAATGACCAAAAGCCCATTTTTGGACTAAAAGCGCACTATTTTTTATAAATCAAGGTGCTATATCCTATTGGTGATTTAGCTCAGCTTTATAACAAAATTCTCCATTTATTATTAAAAAAAGCCGGTTCGACTTTTTCTTACTGTAAATTATGTAAAAGACGTTGATTTTGAACGTGAATGAATAAAGACAAAAAAGCGAGCAGTTAGTCTTTAAAGAAAAAATAATTGAACTATTCCTGTAATTATTATCAGATTAAAAAAGGAAAGTTTAAGAATAACGATTAGTAGTAGAAATAGACAAAACAGATATACTAACCCAAAAATGAAAACGAAATACAAATTCTTACTCACTATCTTACTTATTTCACTTTTTACCCTAAAAGGATATTCTCAAAGAAGGATTGCTGTATATGTACAAAATGCAAGTCCAACCGGGAATGTGCAATGGGCAAAAATGACCCATTTGGTGCATGCGTTTCTTAATCCAACATCACTTACAATTGGGGGAGACATAGCAGCAGCAGGTGTACCCTATGCAGCAGCA
>JANYCO010000147.1 GCA_025360235.1 Cytophagales bacterium | reverse complement strand
TCCTTAAAAAAGATTGGTCAAATGAGAAAAGATGGTGAAAAAATGCAATTTGAACATGAAATAGATATATAATGGATAAATTAATTTTACATTTATTACAAAACGGAATTTTTTTGTCGGTTGAACAAAAAACCTTAAAGGTTAGGTATAATGGCAATTCTATTTCTGATGACTTATTAGAAGAAATTAGAAAGAATAAAAAAGAATTAATAGATTACCTTTTTAAGGAAAAAGCTGGTTCGAAATATCAAGATATTCTCGCTCAGAAAAATGTTGGCCCATTCAAATTGTCTTCTGCTCAGTGGAGATTATGGATATTGAGCCAGTTTGAAGAAGGCTCGGTTGCTTATAACATGCCATGTAGTGTTTACTTAAATCAGGATATTGACATAGAAAGTTTCAAGAGAGCGATCGAATCTACGATTGAACGTCATGAGATCTTGCGTACAGTATTTAAGAAAGATGAGACGGAAGAAATAAAACAGTGGGTATTAAAAAAGGAAGAGTTAAGCTTTAAGATAAATTACAAAGATCTCAGGAAAGAGAATAATAAAAAAGAAAGGGTAAAGGATTATATAGAGCAGGATAGTTATAGGGCATTTGATTTAGAAAAGGGTCCTTTGTTACGTGCCGCGTTATTACAAACAGCAGAAGATAGTTATGTATTTTACTTCAACCTGCATCATATAATAAGTGATGGCTGGTCGATGGTGGTATTGAGTAAGGATGTATTTTCTTATTACGAAGCCTACAAGACTAATACACCACCACAATTAAAGGAATTACGGATCCAGTACAAGGATTACTCGGTCTGGCAGTTAGCCCAACTGGAAGAAGAATCGTTTAAAGCTCATAAAGATTACTGGCTAGATAATTTATCAGGCGAATTACCACTGCTGGATCTGCCAAGTACCAAACAACGCCCAAGAATAAAAAGTAATAGAGGCCATTGTTTAGATACTTATATTGATGCGGCCACAATAAGTAAATTAAAAAAGTATTCGCAGCAAAACGGGGGAAGCCTTTTCATTGGTTTGATTACGGCCTGGAATATTTTGATGTATCGTTATACCTCACAAAAAGATGTTATTATAGGTACGCCCACAGCAGGAAGAGAACATGCGGATCTTGAGGATCAAATCGGATTCTATATAAATACCCTGCCATTAAGAAACGAAATAAACTCAAAAGAAAGTTTTGATGAATTATTTTCAAGAGTAAAACAAAACACGCTCAATGCCTATTCTCACCAGATGTATCCTTTTGACAGATTGGTAGAGGAATTGAATTTAGCGAGAGATACCAGCAGAAGCGCGGTCTTTGATGTAATGTTAACGCTTCAAAATGTAAAGGAAAAGACTGAAGGCGTCGAATTAAAAGCAGAAGAATTGAACGAAATAAGAGACCTTGGATATGCTGCTTCAAAATTTGACATAGAAGTGTCAGTTCAGGAGGTAGGCGATTATCTCTCGTTAAACACTGTGTATAATACTGATGTTTATGAAAGAGAAATGATTGAGGGTTTGATAAAACACTATAAGCAGCTTTTAAATGCGACATTAAATAACCCCGAAGAAAAGATCTCCCAAATAGATTATCTGTCTGCTGAAGAAAAACACAAGCTTCTTGAGAGTTTCAATTCAACGAAAGTTGCTTACCCGAAAGATAAAACGATAGTTGATTTGTTTGAAGAGCAGGTATCCAAGAGCCCCGACAAGATAGCCGTAATATTTGAAGAGAAGGAACTAACCTATCGGGAACTTAATGAAGCGTCTAATCAGTTAGCCCACTATTTACAAAAGAACTACATTATTAAGCTGGATGATTTAGTAGGTATAAAGCAGGAGAGAAGTGAGTGGATGATCATCTCGATATTAGGGGTTTTGAAATCAGGTGGGGCATATGTTCCAATTGATCCAGACTATCCACAGGATAGGATAGATTATATAGAAAAGGATACAAAATGTAAAGTATGCATAGATGAAGCGGAACTAAGTAAGTTCAGGAAAACGCAAAACAAATATTCGCAAAATAAAACGGCTTCTCATACCAAATCTGATAATCTTGCTTATGTTATATATACTTCAGGTTCTACAGGTAAGCCTAAGGGAGTACTGATAGAACACGAAAATGTTTATTCATTTATTAAATGGAGCCAGGATGAATTTGCAATGTCAGATTTTGATACAGTTTTATTCACGACTTCATTAAACTTTGATTTATCCGTTTTTGAAATATTCCATACCCTAACAAAAGGCAAAAAGCTTATCGTTCTAAAAGATGGATTATCTATTATAAAGAACCTGGGT
>JANYCO010000111.1 GCA_025360235.1 Cytophagales bacterium | reverse complement strand
TGTAATTTGAAGGCTAAACTGTAATCCTTTTGAGTCCGCTTCTTGTGAACTCGTCTTCCTGTGTTTTTCATATAAGTGACTTGTTTGTGTCAACTTATTTCAGGACGATTCATAGGTATTAATTAAAAAGGGAGAGAAAATTTTCTCTCCCTTTTTAATTTTAAGTGGGATTAGTTTCTAATCATTCTTTTAACCAATTGTTTTCCTTGTGTATCTTTTAGAACAACCGTATAAATTCCTGATCTAAGATCATGCAGATCGAGATTCAATTCAGAGGTTCCAGAAGTAAAAGATATTTCTCTAACTTTTTCTCCATTGAAGTTAAAAATGGCTAAGGACGTTACCTGATATTTTTCTGAAAATTTAATAAGAATATTTCCAACGTTCGGGTTTGGAATCAGTTGGATATCTAAAATTTCTGTCATATCAAGTACTTCAGTACAGGAATGGAAACTTATCAATACAGGATCTGTAAAAGGTGTAGAGCATACTCCTGTATTTGCGGACGAAATTGTTAGTGTTACTGCTCCGGTAGTTTTATCAGAAGCAGAGGGCAGATAAGTTGGACTCAATGTAGTAGCTGAAGGACTGAATGTTCCAGTGCCTGATGTACTCCATGTTTGACCTGTTGTATTTGTAACAGACCCTGCTAAAATAACAGTAGTTATAGTGGAGCAAACAAGTTGATCAGGACCAGCGTTTACAGTAGGTGCTGGATTCACGGTTACCGAAGCAGCATTCGAAGTAATGGGAGGAGTGCAAGAGCCACTTATCACACAGGTATATGAACCCGCATCAGAAGCAGAGGCGCCACTTATACTAAGAGAAGTGGAATTTGCTCCGGCAACATTGTTAGATCCCTTTTTCCATTGGTAGGTAATGCCCGTTCCATTAGCAGAGGTACTCAATGTAATGGTTCCTCCAGCACATGGTGTTTGGTCAGTGGGTTGACTGGTTATTGATGGGGAAGAATTAATAGTTAATATTAATGTAGCAGCGCTGTCACACCCTGTTGAATTCGTCAAGTGTTTTATATAAGTGCCGGAAGAAGCATAAGTTGTTCCGTTCCAAGTATAGCTGTTGCAAGCTGTTTGCGAAGTACTTGACGTATTGCTGTTGTTTATGGTCAGCAAAAGCGTTGCGGTAGAATCACATCCGGCAGCGTTAGTTAAAAGTTTAGTATAAGTGCCGGAAGAAGCATAAGTTGTTCCGTTCCAAGTATAGCTATTACAAGCCGTTTGTGAAGTACTTGACGTATTGCTGTTGTTTATGGTCAGCAAAAGCGTAGCGGTGGAATCACATCCAGTAGCGTTAGTTAAAAGTTTAGTATAAGTTCCGGAAGAAGCATAAGTTGTTCCGTTCCAAGTATAGCTATTACAAGCCGTTTGTGAAGTACTTGAAGTAGTACTATTGTTTATAGTCAGATGTAGTGTTACCACGGAATCACATCCAGAAGTATTAGTTAATAAATGAGTAGGATTGGAAGAGGTTGTATAATTAGTACCATACCATTTGAAACTGTTACATGCAATAGCTGTTGTATCACCTTTTGTAGGCATACAAAGGATGATAGAGCTTAGTTTATCGGATCTGAATTTTCTTAGTTCAAGATCTGCAAAATCTTTTGCTTCAGCACCGTCATTGTACAGGATGTCACCGCCTCCGTCTGATATCACTTGTATTTGTGTTAATGATAAGTTTCCGCTAACGTTAATCTGTATCGCTCCCTCCATATTCAATATTCCATCTGCGGAAGTGGTTATCAAAATAGGAGTGTCTGAAGCATGACCATTCCATTTGTACAGAGCGCTTGTTATAGGACTACCCATGGGATTACCTGCTACGATAATATAAGTTCCATTTGACAATCTTATCAAATCACGAAAGCCTCGTCCTCCAAGATCCAATTCTATAGGAGTGGCAAATGTTGGATTACCTGAAGGAGCGCCATTGTTAAACCATGTTTCAAAATTGGAGATTGGCGCAATCACGGCTTTTGTACGTGTGGCAGTGGGAACCAATGGCGCTCTCATCCCAATATACAGAGTAGTATTATCAGGACCGAATACCATTCCTTCAGCGGCAAAACCATTGATTAATTTCGAGTCTACACCTGCTGCAGCACTGGCAGTAAAATTGTATCCATTTGCATCACCCCATGTAATTAGGTTGGCTCTTAAATTACCATAGTATCCGGAAAAAGAAAAAGAGGTAGTTGCTCCAGTACCAGAAACAGTAGTTGCAAATATACGGTTGCGATTAGGTTTGTCATCGAATGGGGCTTTTCCATTACTCATAGATCCAAGCCAATACATTTTGGCTGGATTGGCAGCACTTTTGGTAGCTGCTTCAAGATCTACTTCCGGTTTGGTAGGATCTGGTAAAGCGAGTTGTGAGGTGTAATCATAAGACACAACTGGTAATCCAGAAAATGATCTTGAATATACGTTAAGTACATTTAATTCATCATCTCCACTTATATAATAATTGTCATCAAGAGCAATACCATCGGAAGCATCTGACATACCCGTATGCCAGGTTGTATTGACTGGTGTAGTTGAAGCTTCTGAGGCTGCATAATTAATTACAAAGGAAGTATTATTTGTTCCGTCATTTACAGTAACGGTTATATTAGAATACCCAACTGCAACAGGTGTAATTTTTAAATTTCTTGTAGCGCCACTGCCAGTGAGACTAATGTTTGCGTTTGGTACGATACTGGTATTGCTGCTTGTAGCAGTAACTGTTAAACTGCCAACAGGTGTTTCAACATCGTTAATAGTAAAATTAATTCCCGAAGTACTTGCTGGGTCAGTTGGATCACTGATAACACCGCTAATGCCAGTTGGACTAAAAGGTCCAATAGCTACTCCACCGTCAAGAAAATCAGATGTTGAGATATCCATAATAATTGTTGGTGCGCCATTAGCGACAAAGCAAGGGTCGAAGGTAACTGTAGCACGAGTACTTTTGCCAGGACTACCAATTTCCGCAAGCGTGGAAGCGTAGGAAGCTTCGGCATCTGCGGTGGAAGATAATGTCCATTGTGTAATGACATTTGCGCCCAATCCCGTGGCGCTTACCCAGCCACTTTTTGTTGTCGTTCTCGGTCCACCTAATGTTACATCATCATAAGTAAGACGATCCACCAAAGTACTAGATGCATTGTATAAATTAATTTCATCAGCACGTCCCAGGTTATTTGTATTACCTCCGATTATTTTTTTACCAGCACATAAACTCCAGTTGGTGCGAAAAGTAGCAGCTGAAATTTCTGTTAAAATCACCGACTCTCCTGGTTGAACAGTTCCAAATGCAGTTAGACTTTGTGATCCGGGCAAACGTGTATTATCGTCAAAGCTCCAACCTGTCATGTCTATGGCTGTACCACCTACATTGGTAAACTCAATAAATTCGCCTACACCAGCTACTCCTCCTCCGTTATACATATATTCTGTAATACGCATGGAACCCGAAATAGAAATTGCCATGGTTCTTGCGATACTTGTTCCGCAGACAGTTGATCCGGTCACACTTAAATTTCCTCCGGTAGCGGTAGCGGAAAAATTTATTGAAATACTATTACCTGAACCATTTATAGTAGCGCCAGTCCCACTATAACTCCAGTTATAAGAAGTAACAGAAGCATCGTTGAGAACAGAATAAGCTACGCCATTTTGTCCTTGGTCAACAATAGCGGTGCTTGTTGTAAACGCAGCGGGTTGAGCTGCAATAGGACAAGAAGGAGCGAAAGCTATACCATGAAGAAAAGTATTTGCAGTAGAGGCAACTATTGTAGTAGCGGATGATCCAGCTCCTGCGTCGGTAATTTTTATTACTCGGTTTCCGGTAGTGTTTGCTTCATTAGTGGTAGCATATATGACAGGGTTAACGCCTGAATAATCAACCGCCAATCCATAGGCACCAATGTTTGTAGCACCAGTACCTAAGGTGTAGGCTAAACTCCAAACACTTCCATTATAGGTCCATTTTTGAATTCCTCCAACCGGTGAATTTAAATTGATAGCGATATAACAAACAGTTCCTGCAGCATTAAAAGAAAAATCTTCAGGTGTTGCAGCTCCAGTGTTTATTACTGACGTTGGAGTAATAGGACCAGTGGTTGGCATTCCAGTACCTAAAGCATAAATCCCAAAAGTAGGAGTCACACCACCCACAACTTTTTGCGTAGAAAAATAAATCTGACCATTAAATAGTTGTAGACTATAAGCTTTTGCACTAGTGGCAAGGGCAACAGGTGTACCGGGGCCATAATAATTTATTCCGTCCAGCCCTGCATTGGAAGCTCCTGAAGCCCAGTAATTGGTTCCATCAGAAACAGCACCTCTTATATCATTAGCATTATAAGAAGTAGTACTTGAACCTACTTGAGAATAAGCTCCAAAGGCATCGACTTTAAAAATGACACGTGGTGTACTAGCAGCAGTTGAAACAGTAATATCAACAATGCCAGCGGTTGATGTTGAATAGCCTGCCAGTGTTAAAAAAGTACCGTCCGTAGATCTGGCAAGAAATCCTTCAGAACCACCAGATCCTGCTGCCATTTGGATGGGTGTAGCTCCTGTTGATAGAAGTGCGACAGTTATTCCGGTGGCTCCATTTGGGGTATATTCGTTAATGGTAACAGGAGAGCCTCCCTTGGCTGTAGATCCTGATGTTTGCACTACTACAAGATTACCTGGAGTAAATTGTGCAGTCGCATATTGTATAAATAGTGATAGTGATAGTGAAAAAGATAAAGTAAAAACGAATAAAGGATTTATTCGTCGATTTTTTTTGACAATGGAATTACTTATCGGCCCTTGTTTTTTTTGAAAGCTTTTTTCATTTGTAAATTCTTTAAAATTTTAATTCACAAATTTAAAAGTAGCGTATTGGCTAAATGATAAGACTCCATTACCATTTCGTCAATAATGGAGCTCTATGTAATCTAAATGTAATCAAGAAAGAAGAATAGACCTGCTAGCTAGGAATATAGAAAGGAAAAGATATCGATTGGGAATAGAAACTGCCAAAATTTAAACCTAATTTTAAATAAGTATTTTAAAATGAGCAGCTTTTGTATTTTTTCTTAATCACCAACAGTTCACTTTAAGGAATGGAATTTTTTGAAACGCTATTTTCGGTAGTTA
Organism: Cytophagales bacterium; assembly: GCA_025360235.1. GTDB lineage: Bacteria > Bacteroidota > Bacteroidia > Cytophagales > Cytophagaceae > JANYCO01. The sequence goes on along the minus strand of JANYCO010000111.1, from coordinate 105 downwards.
AACGATATTATTGATGATTTGTAGTAATAGTTAAAGAACTTATAGTAAGGATATTAATTTTTTGGTAAGGAATATTTTGCTAGTGCTTATACGCTACATTAGTAC